>JAGAVE010000060.1 GCA_017942105.1 Clostridia bacterium
GGAGAATTTTATGAAAGATACAAAAATTACTGAAAGTGATGTTGATTACAAGCGCAGGATTCAACGGATTCAGCGAATCGGAGCTGTCTGCTCGGCTCTTATTATCGGCGGAGTATTCCTCTATTTTTATCTTCGCTACGGTAAACAGCTTTATGCGATTTTCGGCAGTGAGGAGAGTCTGAGGGCTTTTCTTTCACAGTTTAAGGGCTTTGATAAGTGGGTTTTTGTAGCAATCAGAGCTTTTCAGACGGTTATAAAAATAATTCCTGCCGAGCCGCTTGAAATCAGCTCAGGCGTTTTGTACGGTGTGTGGGGCGGAACGCTGCTCTGCATAATCGGCACGATGGTGGGCTCGTTTGTTATTATTGCGCTTACCCGTGTTTTCGGCAGAAAGCTCGTAGGTGCTTTTATCCCTCTTGAAAAAATAGAAAATATGAAGTTTTTGCAGGATAGAAAAAAAGTTTATTTTTCACTTTTCTTTATTTTCCTCATTCCCGGAACGCCGAAGGATGTGCTGACATATGTTGCAGGTCTGACGGGACTTAATATGAAAAAGTTTCTGCTTATAACGGGTATCGCGAGAATTCCCTCGATTATCACCTCAACCTGGTGCGGACAGGAATTGATTAATAAAAACTATACGCTTGCGATAATTATTTTTGCATCAACAGGCATATTGAGCATTGTCTGCTCCGTAATTTATAACAGAGTGTCTGCGGCGAAGGAGAAAAAAGCAAGCCTTGAAACCGCAAAGGAAAGTGAGCAACCCGAGGAGGGCGAATAACAATGACGGCAACTCTTGAAAACAAGAAAACGGATAAGTTTGGATATATTGCTCCTGCAACCTTTCTTTTTGCGGGTCTTATGCCTGAGTATGTGGCACCGTTTTTTACATTTATAGGCTTTATCCTCGTTCTGAAAAACAGAATAAAGACTAAAACAAAACCGAAGTTCGGTGATGTCGGCATCAGCATTATTGTTTATATGGCTTGGATGCTTGTAGCTTGCATATGGACATCTTCAATAGTCTCGTCGCTTGCGAGTATAGGACTTTGGGCGCTTATGTTTTCGGGTTATTATTTCTTTACTGAAACGATAAAAACGCATGAGGACATTGAAAGGCTGTTTTTCTGCGGCGCTCTTTGTGCAGGTATAGCGGGAGGTATAGGTATCGGGCAGATGGTTCTTTATCATATTTCAACCGATATCAGCAAGTATTTCAATCCGTTCTGGCGATTCATTGATTTCGGTGTTGAGAAGCTGGTTGTTTATCTTCCGGATTTCATAACCTCGAAGATGGGATCAAAGACATTCCACTCATTTGCAACGAGAGCTTGCGGAACATATTCAAATCCGCTTTTCTTCTCGTCAATCCAGATTATGCTCTTCCCGTTTGCGGCGCATACCTTCCTTTGCTCGGAGAATCTGAAGAAAAAGCTTGTCGGGCTTGCTTGCTTTATGCTCAGCCTCGGCGGTGTTGCATGTTCATATTCAAGAGGGCCGTATGTTTATGCCTGCGTAGTGTTTGCAATGCTTCTCTTCTACGGCGGCAAAAAGCTTTTAACTCTTCTTGGTATCGGTGCGGTTACAGCGGGTGGAATACTCATAGTTTTCAACGGAACTATCAAGCGCTTGCTTACTGTTCTGAATAATAAGGATATTTCGGTTAATACAAGAAAGCTTCTTTGGGATGCGATCGGGGATATGATTGAACAAAAGCCGATTTTTGGCTACGGAACAGGCTTTGATAATGTCCGTCAGATGCTTCATAATACATACAACATCAAGCAACCGCATGCGCATAATATTTTCCTTGAAGCGTGGGTTGAACACGGAATAATCGGCCCGGTTCTCCTGCTTGGTATTTTCATTGTTTTCGCAATCAACGCAATCAAACTGATAAGAATGGGAAAAAAGCAAAGAGAAATCGGCGTAACTCTTTTCGCATCGGTTGTGGGCTTTTTCCTTTGCGGCTCGACGGATTGCCTTTTCTACGGCCTGAAGCCGTTGCAGTATTTTATGATGGTGCTTGGAATTTCTCAGGCGGCGTTCGCAATATATATTAACAAAAAGAAAAAAGACGAAAAAACGCACCGCAGATGATCTGCGGTGCGTAGCTTGTCGAAAAGTAATTTTCGACAAGCTGAGAGACTGCCGAGAAATTTGCAGAATGACATTTTTGAATCCCGAAGATGTACAAAGGTACTTCAAGAGGGTGAAAAAATGGCAAATATATGAAAAAGTGGGTGATATTCGATGTATCACCCACTTTTAATACTGTTTTAATTTTTATATTTGGCAAATTTTTATATCGATAATATCTGCATATATGCTTATGCGGGTTTATCGACAGTCTATGCACCGCAGATGATCTGCGGTGCGCTTGCTTTATATGGCTTTTGGAGTTCCGCAAACTGTGCAGAACTGCTGACCGGGTTCCAATAAGGCGTTGCATTTCTGGCAACGGTAATAAACTCCTGACATTTTAGGGACAGATTGTGCATTGTTGAACGAAGGTTGCGGATTATTGTTATATGCGGGATATTGAGGATACTGCTGATAGTTGTTTGCAGGGTACTGAACGGGGATATAGGCTGTCTGCGCGTTTGCAGGTGTTGAAGATTTTTCTTTGACCTTCGGGACAGCGACGATGGCGAGAAAATAAAGTAAAAGACCAATCCAGGCACCGATAGAAATACTGGTTCCTTCTGGTTCAAATACATATTCAAGGCTTCCGTAAAGGTCAGCTTGCTGAACTATGCAGTTAAGAAGTGCAAGCACAGCGGCTATAAAGCCAAGCGAAGCAAAAAGCTTGAAAGCAACATTGCTTTTTGTAAACGAAGAAAAAAACATAAAGACGGACGGGATAAAATAAATAAGAGTAAAAATGACGAACCAATATTCAAGTTCACCGTTTAAGGCACATTCTATAGCTTCAAAGAAGTTTGTGTCAGGGTCCTCGGGGAAAAGTCCGCCCCAAACATCGAAAATCGGAATGAAGATTACATTTAGCAACGCGAGAATTGAAATTATAATTTTTGCGACCATAGTTTTCACTTCCTCTTTCAGGTTGATGCAAGTGTAACATTTTTAAAAACGGTTGTCAATTAACCCTTTTAAAAATATAACCGTCCTGATATCAATCATCGGGACGGTTATCGTTTTATTTCAATGAATCAACATAATCGCAAGCCGCAAGAGCTGCAACTGCACCGTCGGCGGCCGCCGTTGCGACCTGACGGATTTTTTTTGTACGGCAATCTCCTGCAACGAAGATTCCGTTTTTTCCTGCAACGCAGGATTCGTCTGCACTTGCGTATCCTCTTTCGTCAAGTGTAATAACATTTGCAAAAGCCTCGTTCTGAGGAATAAGACCTATTGCTATGAAAAGTCCGTCAACCTTAAGGGTTGAAACAGAACCGTCAGTATTCTTTGTAAGCTCAACGCCGTCGAGCTCGGTTTCACCCGTAAAGGCTGTTACCTTTGTTCCGGTGATGACTTCAACATTTGCCTTTTCATAAACCTGCTCAGCGAGCTTCTTTTCACCCGTGAGGAAGTCAAGGTCCTGAATAACATATACTTTTTCAGCAAGGTCAGAAAGAAGAATAGCCTCCTGAAGAGCCGAGTTTCCTCCGCCGACAACGCCGACTGTTTTTCCCTTATAAAAAGCACCGTCGCAGACAGCGCAGAAGGAGATTCCTTCACCGACATATTTATGTTCATTCGGAAGACCGAGCATTCTGTGCTTTGCGCCTGTCGAGATGATAACAGCCTTGCCTTCAAATTCTCCGGAATCCGTAACGACGGTTTTGGTATCGCCGTCCCTGATTTCAAGAGCTTCGCAAAGTTCAACATCTGCACCCTGCTCAAGTACCTGCTCAACGAGTTTGTCTGCAAATTCGTTACCTGTAAGCTGAATGAAGCCGGGAATATTCTCAACCTTGGGTGAGAATGTTATCTGACCGCCGAAGGTTGCTTTTTCAATAACGAGAACGCTTTTATTAGCCCTGCGAGCATACAGGGCGGCGGTAAGCCCCGCAGGGCCACCGCCGATGATTATAATATCGTACATAATATTGTCGTCACCCTTTTTTACGCATTGAGGAATTTCTTGATGTCAGAAACACCTGCGTACTTTTCAACAACGCCGTCCTTGATAACTACGAGTGTCGGAGCCTGCTTAACGCCGAGCTGAGTTGCGAGGTCTGCGTTTTCCTCAGCGAGGAGCTTTTCGTAGGGGAAGCCTGCTTTGTCAAGGAATGTGCAAGCGATTTTGCAGTTCGGGCAGGTTGCTGTTGCGAAAAGAATATTGCGGTTTTCTGCTACGGGAGCATCGGCACCAACGACTGCTGCACTTGCGACCGAAGAAGCGGTCTTCGTAAGCTTTGATCTGCCGATATCGTAAACCTTACGGTCCTTATATTCCTGAGCCTTACCGTCGTTCCAGTTCTTTACGGGACGGTAGTAACCTGTGATACGGCTGTAAACCTCTGCTTCTTCGCCACACTCAGGGCAGGTGAATGCCTCTCCTGCGATGTAACCGTGGTTCTTACATACTGAATATGTGGGGGAGATTGAATAGTAGGGGAGTCTGTAATTCTCAGCAATCTTTCTTACGAGGCTTGCGCATGACTGCCAGTCAGGAAGCTTTTCGCCGAGGAAAGCGTGGAAAACAGTACCCGATGTGTAAAGAGTATGAAGCTCGTCCTGCATATCGAGAGCTGTGAATATATCCTCTGTATAACCAACAGGAAGGTGAGAGCTGTTTGTGTAATATGGAGTCTGATCCTTCTCACAGCCTGCTGTGATGATGTCGGGGAAGTATTTGAGGTCGTGCTTAGCAAGACGGTATGCTGTTGACTCAGCAGGTGTAGCTTCGAGGTTGTAAAGGTCGCCGTACTGAACCTGATAGTCTGAAAGTCTCTCTCTCATATGGTTGAGAACATCCTTTGCAAACTGCTGAGTTTTTTCGTTTGTCATATCAGCTCTGAGCCACTTTGCGTTAAGACCAACTTCGTTCATACCGACAAGACCGATTGTTGAGAAGTGGTTGTCAAATGTTCCGAGGTATCTCTTTGTATACGGATAGAGTCCTGAATCGAGAAGCTTTGTGATAACCGTACGCTTAACCTTGAGTGAGCGAGCCGCGATATCCATCATTCTGTCAAGACGAGCGTAGAAATCAGCCTCATCCTTAGCAAGGTAAGCAATTCTCGGAAGGTTGATCGTAACAACGCCGACTGAACCTGTTGACTCACCGCTACCGAAGAAACCGCCTGACTTCTTACGAAGCTCACGAAGGTCAAGACGAAGACGGCAGCACATTGAACGGACATCGCTGGGTTCCATATCGGAGTTAATGTAGTTTGAGAAATAAGGTGTACCGTATTTTGCTGTCATCTCGAAGAGAAGCTTGTTGTTCTCTGTCTCAGACCAGTCAAAGTCACGGGTGATTGAATAAGTAGGAATGGGATACTGGAATCCGCGGCCGTTTGCATCGCCTTCAACCATGATTTCGATGAAAGCCTTGTTGACCATATCCATTTCTTTCTTACAGTCTTTATATTTGAAATCCAATTCCTTGCCGCCTACGATAGCGTTGAGCTCTGCAAGGTCATTGGGAACTGTCCAGTCAAGAGTGATGTTTGTAAACGGCGACTGAGTACCCCAGCGTGACGGAGTGTTGACGCCGTAGATGAATGACTGGATGCACTGCTTAACCTCTTTGTATGAAAGGTTGTCTACCTTAACGAAGGGAGCAAGGTATGTGTCAAAAGATGAGAAAGCCTGAGCACCTGCCCATTCGTTCTGCATAATGCCGAGGAAGTTTACCATCTGGTTGCAGAGAGTTGAAAGGTGAGCAGCAGGAGCAGAAGTAATCTTTCCGGGAACACCGCCGAGACCCTCCTGAATGAGCTGCTTGAGTGACCAACCTGCACAGTAACCTGTAAGCATTGAAAGGTCGTGAATATGAATATCAGCGTTTCTGTGTGCATTGCCGATTTCGTCGTCATAGATTTCCGAAAGCCAGTAGTTAGCAGTAACGGCACCTGAGTTTGAAAGGATAAGACCGCCGACCGAATAAGTAACGGTTGAGTTCTCCTTAACACGCCAGTCGTTTATTTTAAGGTAATTGTCGATGATTGCCTTATAGTCAACCATTGTTGCGTTGAGGTTACGGATTTTTTCTCTCTGGCGGCGGTAGATGATGTATGCCTTGGCAACATCGTCATAGCCTGCTTTGATAAGGACAGACTCAACGCTGTCCTGAATGTTTTCAACAGAAATCTGGCCGTCCTTGATTTTCGGCTCAAACTCTGCGGTAACTTTTAAAGCGATCAAATCGATAATATCGGGATGTGAGTACTTTTCACACGCCTCAAATGCCTGGGAGATTGCAGTGCTGATTTTTGAGATGTCAAATGCTACGGTTTTTCCGTCTCTTTTAAGTACAGTATACATAGTTTTCTCCTTTTCTGTATTTTGTGTCAATTTTTCGAGAGCGAGACGATTATAGCATATATATTGTAACTCTGTCAACAGACAAACACAATATATTGTTAAATTTGTGCTATTTTACGCCTCTGAGTACAGTATTCGGTACAATTTCTTGTGCTTTTGTGCAAAAATCCACCATTTCTTGTGGTTTTAAACCGCTCATACCACTACCTATTAGGTTGCCTGAGTCAACAAAGCCCTGCAAAAAGTATCTTTTTGCGCCCGAAATCCAATTTGTAATTTCAGCGATATCCTCTTTCGTGTGGAACTCTTTGACAACCGTTGTGCGGAATTCATAATCAACAGCATCGCTCAGAAGAAAATCAACGCTTTCTTCAACCTTGCGAAGGTCATAATCGGAAAGACCTATCGTATCGGCGTACTTCGCTTTTGAATTTTTGATGTCCATTGCAACATAGTCAACGAGACCTCTTTCAACGAGCTCCCGGAGCTTTTTCGGGTAGCTTCCGTTTGTGTCAAGCTTGACGGGCATACCTGTTGCCTTTACCTTTTCAAGAAACTCTGCGATGTCCTTTTGCATAAGAGGTTCACCGCCCGTGATGCAGACACCGTCTATAATGCCCTTTCTTTTATAAAGGTATGCAATGATTTCGTCCTCGTCGAATGTGTTTTCTTCGTCAATGTCTGTTACGAGAAGTGCGTTATGGCAGAAAGGACACCTGAAGTTGCAACCGCCCGTGAAAACAGTGCAGGCAACTTTGCCCGGAAAATCAAGCATTGTCATTTTTTGAAAACCACAGATTTTCATAGTTAATACTCCTTTTGAACCGCATACAAATACATTATAGCAGAAGGTCGGGGGATTGCCTATTGGTATGTTGTTTGAAAAAACAAAAGTTTTTCGACGATTTTTCTATACGACAAAAATTTTAACCAAAAAAACCGTTTTTATTTTGTCAGGGTTGGAGGTTTATTGAAATTGACATTGTTTTTGCAATATGATAACATAAAATGGAATATAGTCGTGAAGGAGCGATTTGATATGAAAAAGATACTTTCAGTTATTCTTGCTGTTGTAATGGCGGCTCTCGTTATGGTGCCGGGCTTTGCAGCAGGAGACAAGTGCGGTTGCGGCGAAACACCGACCGTTTATGTTGCTGCCCTCGGCAGCGGAAGCGTTATCCTCGATGAGGGTACTGAAAACGAGAGAACACTTTTCAGACCTGAGACGGGTGATATCCTTGAGATTCTTCTGCCTGTAGTTCCTGCAGCAGTTGAACTCGTTGCAACGAAGAATTACGACAAATTCGGCGATGTTCTCATCGGCTGTGTAAACGAAGCGTTCGGTATGCTCGCTCTTGACGGCGACGGAAATTCAGACCCGAGAGTGACAAGCGAAGAGTTCCATCCCGATACTGCTGACCACGGCGGAGACCATTCCTACTATTTTGGTTACGATTTCCGTATGGATCCTGTAGAAACAGCTCAGAAGCTTCATACATATCTTGAAGAGGTTGAAGAAATCACAGGTCATGAAAATGTTCAGATCCGCGCATCTAGCATGGGCGGCGTTGTTATGATGTCTTATATCCGTCTTTACGGAACAGAGGACATTGAAACAATCATCTTCCAAAACTGTCCTCTTCTTGGTACTGCTGTTGCAGGCGAGCTTTTCAACGGCAAGTTTGAAATCAACAAGGATGCTCTTGTAAGATATGCAGAGTGTGCTCTTCCTGCGATTGAGATCGATTTTGTAAGCGGACTTCTTTATGCTCTTTGTGAGGCTCTTGACGCGGCAGGAGTTTTCGAAGCTCTTCTTGGTATGGTTGACGGTCTTATCGTAAACCTTAAGGACAGAGTTTTTGATGAATGTCTTATTCCTATTTTCGGCACTCTTCCGGGCATCTGGAGCTTCGTTCCCGACGAGTATTATGAAAGCGGCAAGGACTTTATGAAGCTTGATGAATCAACTTATGCAGGTCTCATCAGAAAGCTTGACTTCTACCATTATGAGGTTCAGGGCAAGGCAGAGGAGCTTCTTCGCGGTGCTCAGGCTGACGGTACAAACATCTACATCGTAGCAGGCTACAATATGCAGAGAACACCTCTTGTTACAGCATATATGGAAACATCTGACGGTACGGTTGATACAAAATATGCTTCCTGCGGAGCAACCTGCGCACCGATAGGCTCTCAGCTTCCTGAGGACTACACACAGGCTCGCTTTAGCGATATTGACTACATCTCACCGGACAGAATGATCGATGCATCAACCTGTATGCTTCCCGAGTGCACATGGTTTGTTAAGGATATGCTTCATTCAACAACGCATGACGGTCACGGTGAATTCTATGATGTTCTCTTCGCAAGCGAAGAACAGCTTACTGTTTTTGATATGGAAGAGTATCCGCAGTTTATGCAGAACGATACACTCAACCAGACATTTTATCCCGTTGCTGAGCTTTCAAACCCGATTGAGGACAGCTTTAATATGATGCAGACAATTCCGAGCTTCCTTAATTTCGTTAAGCTTGTGACAGTTGTCCTTGAAACGGTAGTTGATTTTATAACAAAAAACCTTTTGGCAGTATTATAATCCCCGCTTGAAACAGAGAGGTTTATAAAATGAAAAAGCTCAAAAAAGTATTCAGTTTTTTGCCCGTAATCGTAGCGGCGGCACTCTTTCTCGCTCTTTTTATAGCGAGACTGAATCTTGTTGCGGTTATTAATGTTGCGTTTATGTGCATATGTACGGTGCTGCTTATCATCTGTCTTATATCAAGCAAAAAGCTTTCTAAAAAGGTTCTGGCGGCTTACGGTATATCGGCAGGAGCGGTTACACTCTATTACATTATATTCGGAGCTGATGCAGGTTTCGGTGCGTTTTCAAATTGCTTGGCGGGCTGGAAATCTGCGGAGCATACGCTTTTTGCAGGAGCAGGTAATTTCGGGCTGAGAATTCTCGGAAACCTTATGCTCATCGCCCCGACGGCGATTATCCTCGGTGCGCTTTGCTTCCTTGCAACGAAGGAACTTAAAAAGGCGAAGTTGCAAAAGGTTCTTTCGGGCGTGCTCAGCGGAGTGTTCGTTCTTACAACTGTTCTCTATCTTCTTACGATGAACCTTCGTTCTCAGCCGAATGTTGAGAGAATGTGGGAAGGTCACGATGATTATCTTAAAAAGGTTGACAAGGCTGCAACGGATAGTCCGAATGTCCTCGTTATTCTTATGGATGATCTTGGCTACGGTGATGTATCTCTCAACGGTGCAATTTATGATACCCCGAACATCGACAGAATCGGTGAAGAGGGAGTAAATTTTGAAAACTTCTATTCGTGCTATTCTGTTTGTTCTCCTGCCCGTTTCGGACTCCTTACGGGACGCTATCCGTACAGAGGCTATGCAGATAATGTTATTTATCCGACCATCAGCTCAACAACGGAATTTGCATCAACCCGTCTTTTCAATTCAATTGAAATGGGTGCTAATTGTGACGGTATGCTCGGCGATGAAATAACTGTTGCTGAGGTTTTCCAAAATGCAGGATATAACACGGGCGCTTTCGGCAAATGGCATCTCGGAGATTACGGCGAATACCTCCCGACGAATCAAGGCTTTGATTACTTCTACGGAAGCCACCATGTTAACGATATGACGCCGTTCTATCATGTTGCAGAGGAGAACGGCGAATACGAAATCGTTCACGGTTATGACGAGCTTGAAGACCAGAGCAAGGCAACAGAATGGATTCATAATGAAATCACGGACTGGATTACGCAGACGGTTACAAATTCAGATGAACCTTTCTTTGCTTACTATGCGTCTCCGTGGCCCCACGGTCCTGTTTATGCTGGTGACGATTTTGACGGTACAACGGGAATGGGAACATATGTTGACTGCGTAACCGAGTTTGACCATTATCTCGGTAAGCTTTTTGCAACGCTTGAAGAGCTCGGCGTAATGGATGATACACTCATCATATTTACTTCGGATAACGGCCCTGCTCTTGAAGGCTCTGTCAATGACCTTCGAGGAGGAAAGTACCTTGCATACGAAGGCGGTCAGAAGGTTCCGTTTATGGTTCGTTGGGGCAATAATGACGGCCTTTGGGAAGCAGGTACAACGCTTGAACAGAGCGCTGTTATGGTTGACCTTTTCCCGACGCTTATCGACCTTTGCGGAATCACGGGTAACGGAGGAAAGAAAAATTATCTTCCAGAAGACAGAGCGATTGACGGAGTTTCAATGCGACCTCTTCTTGATAATGATGAGGTTATTCATACCAAGGAGCGTCCGATTCTCCATATGAAGCGAGAAAAGCTCAGAGCAATTCAGTATTCCGTACCGACCTTGGAAATCCTTGCGAATGAAAACTATAAAAACTATGACCACGCCGTGCTTAAGGAAAATGAAAACATAACATTTAAGTATTTCAGGCGTATTCAGAACGATAACTCAGCGTTCTTTGATAAGTACCGTAAAAACTGGCTTCATATTCTTACGGATGATGTAGGTGAAAATTACAACAGAGCAACGGTTTATCCGACCGTTGCGGAGGATATGGATGCAAAGATGGATGAAATTATGTCATCCTTCAAAGATAACCGCAGAGGTATCAACAGAGAATACTATAATTAATAATCCATAAGAGGTAAGCCATGCCACCGTTATCGATAATGATTAAACCTGCTTCAAGCCTTTGCAATATGAGGTGCAGATATTGCTTTTATCACGATGTTTCAAAGCAGCGTGATGTTAAGAACTTCGGCATTATGAGCGAGGAAACTGCAGAAAATCTTATTTCGAAAGCATTGAAATTTGCAAACGGTGATAGCGTGGCTTTTGCCTTTCAGGGTGGCGAACCGTTGATCGCGGGGCTTGACTATTTTAAAAAATTCACAGCACTTGTGAAGAAGCATAACCATCTTTCAAGTAAAGTTTTCTTCTCACTTCAGACCAACGGAACGCTCGTTACAAAGGAATGGGCAGAGTTTTTCAAAGAGAATCAATTTCTCATAGGTTTGAGCCTTGACGGTGATTTTGAAAACAACCGTTATCGTGTTGATGACAAGGGACAGAATACCTTTTATAAAATACTGGGAACGGCTCAGCTTTTTCAGAATACTGGGGTTGATTTCAATATTCTGACCGTACTTACGGGAAACTGTGCCGACAATATCGAGGATATTTATAAATTTTTCAGGTCGAAGGGTTTTAAATATCTGCAGTTTATTCCTTGTCTTCGTCCTTTCGGGGATAAAAGCGAGAGTGAGCTTTATATGACGCAGAGGCAATATGCCGATTTTCTTATAAAGTGCTTTAATTACTTCGTCAAGGATTATGTAAGAGGGGACTACACGAGCATAAGATATTTTGATAACCTTGTTCACCTTTTCGTCGGCAATCGTGCTGAGCAGTGCGGCGTCTGCGGTCATTGCTCTCATCAGTTTGTCGTTGAGGGCAACGGCAATGTATATCCCTGTGACTTCTACTGTACTGATGAATGGATGCTGGGCAATGTTAATGTTGTAAGTTTTGAAAGCCTTGCAGGCTGTGAAAAGGCGAAAAGGTTCATTCTGGAAAGTCTCAGGGTGGACGAAAAATGCAAAAGCTGTAAGTTTTATCCTCTTTGCAGAGGCGGCGGATGTAAGCGCAACAGAGCAGACCGCGATTACTGCGAAGCATACAAGGCATTTTTCTCTTCTTGCCTTCCTCTTTTCAGAGTATTTATCAACGAAAAAAAGACCTGAGTTCGGCTCAGGTCTTGATTTTTTGGTAAAAAATTGATACTATATAATCTCAAAGAAAATCAGAGGGTGATAAAGATGAATTTTAAAAAAATTAACGCTTCAATTTACTTCCCGGGAAAAGAAAGCCTTGAGGGAGTAACTGATATGTGCATTGCTGCGCATCAGGATGATATCGAAATTATGGCTTACGGTCCGATTTCGGAATGCTACAATAACGACGAAAGAAGCTTCTGCGGCGTCGTTATGACTGACGGCGCAGGTAGTCCCCGCGCAGGTGAGTACAGTAACTATACAAACGAGCAGATGAAGGAAGTCCGTATTCAGGAGCAGAATGACGCTGCAAAGATAGGCGGCTATGCCGCAATCATGCAGCTCGGATATGCTTCTTCAGAAATCAAGGATGGCTCAAATAAAGATACGGTAGAAGATATTTACAATATCCTTTGTGAGGTAAAGCCTGAAAGACTTTACACTCATAATCTTGCCGATAAGCACGAGACTCATGTTGCTGTAGTTCTTCGTGTTATCGAGGCGGTACGCAGAATGCCTGAAAACATCCGCCCCAAGGAAGTGATTGCGCTTGAGGTATGGCGTAATCTTGACTGGCTTCCCGATAAAGATAAGGTTTGCGTTGATACTTCAAAATATCCCGAGCTTGCAAGAGACCTGATAACGGTCTACCGCTCTCAGGTTGTCGGCGGCAAAAGCTATGACACGGCGGCGATAGGAAGAAGATGTGCTAACGCAACATTCTTCGAATCTCATAATACAGACGAAGCATCAAGCCAGAGCTTTGGTCTTGATCTTATGCCTCTTGTTAAGAGCGAAGAAGCACCGACTCAGTTTATCGTAAGCTATATCGAAAAATTCAAGGCTGAAGTTGAAAACACGATAGCGAGGTTGTCCTGATGATTAATTTTGGTACAGGCGGCTGGAGAGCTGTTATAGGTGAAGATTTTATCCGTGAAAATATTGCCCGTGTTGCAGAAGGAATCGTTAAGCTCGCAAGGGAAGAGGGGAAAACGGGTAAGCCTATTCCTGTTGGTTATGACCGTCGTTTTCTGTCTGAAAGTGCGGCAAGGTGGGTTGCGGAGGTTCTTGCGGCAGGCGGAATTGAGGTCTGGATTATGCCTCGTTCAACTCCGACTCCTCTTGTTATGCATACGGTAAAGGACAGTGAGCTTTTCTACGGAATTGAAATAACCGCAAGCCATAACCCTGCAAATTATAACGGAATCAAGCTCATTGTTGAAGAGGGCAGAGATGCTCCCCTTGAAACAACCAAGAGGCTTGAAGAGCTTATCGAAGAAACTAAAACGGTTGAAACGATTGGTTTCGATGAGGCTGTTGAAAGCGGAAAGATTCTCTATCTTCGCAATCCGTTTAACAAGTTCCTTGACGATATCTTAGCCCTTCTCGATGTGTCGGCACTTCGCGAAAGGGGACTCAGAGTTCTCTTTGATTCAATGCACGGCTCAGGTACATATCCTTTGCAGGTTATTTTTCATACGGCGCGTTGCACGATCGATACGATGAATCTTAATAAGGATGCCTGGTTCGGCGGAATGATGCCGGCACCGAGTGAGAATACGCTCAGACTTCTTCGTGACGGCGTTGTGAGAGGTGGTTACGATCTTGGTATCGCGATGGATGGTGACGGTGACCGCCTCGGCATCATCGACCATAGCGGAAGATATATTGATGCAAACGAAATTCTTTGCCTTCTTTACTACTATCTCGTTAAATATAAGGGTTGGAAGGGTCCCGTTGTAAGAAATCTTGCAACAACGCATATGCTTGACAGAATCGCAGAATCCTTCGGTGAAAAATGCTATGAGGTTCCGGTCGGCTTCAAATATATTTCGTCTAAAATTGATGAGGTTGATGCTGTTCTCGGCGGCGAATCATCAGGCGGTCTGACAGTAAGAGGCCATATCCACGGTAAGGACTCAGTTTATGCGGCTTCGCTTATGGCTGAGATGATAAGCGTCGTCGGAAAGTCTCCGTCAGATATGATTGATGAGCTTACTGCTCAGTTCGGTAAGTTCGTTATGGTTGAGGATAATCTTCGCTTTGCACCCGAGTGTAAGCTGACAATTGAAGATATCCTTATGGTGAAAAAGCAACTTCCCGATTTCGGTAAAAAGGTAGCTCGTGTTAATTATGAGGACGGCTGTAAGGTTTATTTTGAAGATGACAGTTTTGTTATCTGCCGTTTCTCGGGAACGGAGCCCCTTCTCCGAATTTTTGCAGAAAGCTCGGATAGCGAAACTGCAAAGTCATATATAACATCGTTCAGAGATTTTTTGAAAATATAAGGAGTGTTTCAAATGAGAGATTTAACAAAGTATCAGGGTGTCATTCCTGCTTTTTATGCTTGTTATGAAGATAACGGCGATGTCAGCGCAGAAAGAACTGCGAATTTTGCGAAATATCTTCTTGAAAAGGGCGTAAAAGGTCTTTATGTCTGCGGTTCATCAGGTGAATGTATCTACCAGAGCAAGGAAGAAAGAAAACTTATTCTTGAAAGTGTTATGGAAGCAGTCGGAGGCAAGATGACAATTATCGCTCATGTTGCCTGCAACAATACTAAGGATTCAATGGAGCTTGCCGCTCACGCTGAAAGTCTCGGCGTTGACGCAATCGCTTCAATTCCTCCGATTTATTTCCACCTTCCCGAAGATTCAATTGCGAAGTATTGGAACGATATTTCATCAGCCGCACCGAATACGGATTTCATTATCTATAACATCCCTCAGCTTGCAGGCGTTGCGCTGACAATGTCTCTTTTTAAAAAAATGCTTGAAAATCCCCGTGTAATCGGTGTTAAGAATTCATCAATGCCTGTTCAGGATATTCAGATGTTCAAGATGGAAGGCGGAGATGATTGCATCATCTTCAACGGCCCGGACGAGCAGTTTATTTCAGGCAGAATTATCGGCGCCGGCGGCGGAATCGGCGGCACATACGCTGTTATGCCCGAGCTTTTCCTTAAGGCTGATGAGCTTCTTAAGCAAGGAAAAATTGATGAAGCTTGTAAGATTCAGCACGCAATCGATAAGATAATCTATGCTATGTGCTCGTGCAAGTGCAATATGTATGCTGCTGCAAAGCAGATTCTCAGGGAGCAGGGTGTTGAATGCGGCTCTGTCCGTGCTCCTCTTGCGGAGATTACAGAGGAAGGCATTGAGCTTGCACACAATGTCAAAATTATGATTGACGAAGCGATTGCAAAATTCGTTGGCTGAGGTGCAGTATGAATAAAGAATATTTGATTGAAACTCAGAAATGGGTAAAAGAAGAGCTTGAGCGTTGCGTAAGCTTCTGGCTTAAAAACGGTATGGACGATGTCAACGGCGGCGTTTATACCTGCCTTGACAGAGAAGGAAAGATCTATTCGACAGATAAAAGCGTATGGATGCAGGGCAGATGCGGTTGGATTTTTGCATATCTTTGCAAAGTTTACGGTGTAAAGGAAGAATGGCTCAAGGCTTCCAAATCCTGCCTTGACTTTATGGAAAATTACTGCATCAACAAGGATGCAGGCAGAAGAATGTATTTTACCGTCACTGCAGACGGCAAGCCTCTTCGTCAGAGAAGATATTGCTTCTCTGAAGGCTTCTATTGCATTGCAAACGCTGAATATTACGGTGTAACGGGCGATAAAGAGCATCTTGAGAGAGCAAGGCAGGCTTATGACCTTATCTACTACCTTAACCACGGCGGTGCTGACCCGACAGGTCTCGGCGCAAAGACAATCCCCGAAACAAGAACGGGCAGAGCTTTGGCCGACCCGATGATTTTCCTCAACACGACTGCAATTATGCGTCGTGTTGACCCCGAAAACACTGCAAAGTATGACAAATACAGTGCAGAATGTGTGCACGATATCTTCACATATCATCATAAGCCCGAGCTTAAGTGTACTCTTGAAAGTGTTGGTGTAAATGGTGAATTCTGCTCTGAATACACAGCAGGCAGAGTCGTTAATCCCGGTCACGATATTGAGTGCGCATGGTTTATTATGGAAGAGGCAAACCGCATCGGTGACAAGGAGCTTTATAAAAAGGCAGAGGAAATCTATCGCTTTGCAATTGAAGGCGGCTGGGATAATGAATTCGGCGGACTTCTTTACTTCCGTGACTGTCTCGGCAATCCTCCCGAAGCTTATGAGCACGATATGAAGCTCTGGTGGCCGCATAACGAAATCCTCATCGCTTCAATGATGGCATACCGTGATACGGAAGATGAGTATTATATGGATTGGTTCAAGAAAACTCTTGCTTACTGTCAGGAAGTTTTCTCTGACCCTGCTTACGGTGAATGGTACGGTTATCTTCGCCGTGACGGAAAGCCGACTGAACCTCCCTGCAAGGGAAGCACATTCAAGGGTCCGTTCCATCTCCCGAGAATGCTTATTATGCTTGACACAATGATAGGCGAAATTCTCGCAAAATAAATACTGAATAAATTAAAAGAACAAGAAACAGTTTTTCTGCTTCTTGTTCTTTTTCTTGCTTTGTAAATGTAGGAATACCCAAAATTAGAGAAAACAGTAAAATATGGATCGGCTGTTTATCTTTGCAGAACACAATAAATGTGACGCATCAAAACACCGTTCTACGGAAACAATCTAAGTAAATTACCCATTTGAGATTAACGGAGTTCTGTTTTTTCTAAGCCTGCGAGAGGGTTTTATCTTTCGTATTCGTCTATTGCTTTCTGCGCCTCGTATGCCCAACGCGCATTATCTTTTTCCTGATCGCTTAAATCACTCCACTTTTTGCCGGATTTATTTGATCCTGAGCCACCGCAAGTAGCAAAGAAAATGACAGCTGCAACAATCAAAGCTACAATTCCTAGTATAGTTTCTTTGATTGATTTTTTGTCTTTTTGTGGTTCTTTCTGCGGTTCGTTTGCCATTTTAAAACACCTCCTTTGATAAACATATACCCCAAAAACGAAGCTAAAAAATATATTATGGCATCAATAATATCACCAACGCCATCCAATATATCAAAAAGTTGAAAGAATTCAAGAATACTGCCAATAATTGGAGTTCCTAAAATATAAAAACATTTAGAGAATTTTCCGTTTGTAACAGCAAACAGTAAAAAAGGCATAGCGAAAGCCCAACAAAAATCAGAAAAATATGATGTTGTCAAGGCATAAAATAAGCTTTCCTCATCTAATGCGATTGTTTTGAAATTAAAGAAAAAATCTAAAAAAATACTTATATATGTATGTGAAGTCCGAATAAACAGATACGGAATTAACCCAATGACAAGAGTAATGAAACTGATAAGCAAACAAATTGCTCTGGTTTCAAAATTTTTTGGAAATTTTATATGTTTTGTTTTTAAAAATGGAAGTATTTTTCGCATATCATTAAATTTTTGCACAACAATAAACGATTTTACACAACAAGCTGTTTGTAAAATTATTGTTCATAATACAAGTCAACAGGAACTATACTGCCTGTAATTATACAGCAATACTTCCTATTTGTCAATACAAATAAGAAGTATAATACTTATAGTAACGGTATAGGAGGAAGACTAATGCTTATTTTTGATACGAGGGATATCGGCAATCGATTGCTCGCAATAAGAAAAAAGATGGGACTTACTCAAGCAGAAGTTGCAGAAATAGCGGGACTTTCAGATAGAACATATGCTGATATTGAACGAGGATCTGTTAATATGCGAACAGAGACTTTTTTGAAAATTTGTCAGGCGCTTTCTGTTACACCGGACGAAATACTTACAAAAAAAGCGATAAGTGAAAACAAACAGAATGAATTGTTTGAACGCCTTTCAAAGTGTTCTCCTAAAGAGAAAGAAACGGCTTTGAGCATTTTGGAAGTATATTTGAAATCGTTAATATAGTATTGCAAACTGGAGTATATGAAGGTAAGTTTTTGCTGACTTGTTCCATCTCCCGAGAATGCTTATTATGCTTGACACAATGATAGGTGAAATTCTTAACTCTTAAGATTATTCAAAATTGATATAACAGAAAGAATGATGCGGGATGATTTATTTCAGACCTATTGAAAGCATATCAAAAGCAAAGAGGACTCTTGAAGAAAAGACTGAAAATTTCAAACCATGGTTTTCTGTATATGAAGAAGGTTTTTATTCAAAAGTCTGTAAGAATTATGTGCGTATAATGTATGAGGATGGGCGAATGATGGAATCATCCAGATTACAAAATGTGTGTCCGAACTTTCACGGCATTTGGTTTAGTTATAATGACAGACAATATTTATTTGGTATATTTTGTCTGGATTTTTCTTTATTGTTGTTTTTGCTGGGCACTGTTTTGTTCGGAATGCTTATTTTTGATTTTGAAGAGGCGTGGTTTGGGTTTGGTGTTTATATTACTTTCTTTGCCCTTAATATCAAGAACATAAGAGTATTAAGAGAATTTTTAGATATGTTATAACCAAAAGAACAAGAAACAGTTTTTCTGCTTCTTGTTCTTTTTGCGTTGCACATTTTCAATAAGAAAAATTCGGGTTTGTAGGGCAAAGGCAATTACTTTGCAGATAATAGATAAGAGATAATATTGAATAGTTGAGGGTTTGCGACGCAGATTTTTAATACCTGTCTTAAATCGTCTCGTAGGGCGTGACGCTTGCGACACGCCATAAAATAGCGCAGAATTAACGGTTCGTCGCAGAGCGTCGAACCCTACGAACCACGATTCGATCGACTCCGTAGGGGAACATATTATGTTCCCGTTAAAATAATTCGAAAACCACGGGCAGATAATATCTGCCCCTACGAAC
>JAGAVE010000005.1 GCA_017942105.1 Clostridia bacterium
CTGTCGTTAAAAGTACGGATCTTATCGATGTGTTTGATAAGATTGATGATGCAATCGTGAACAAGATCGTTGCTGATTTCAGGATCGTTTGTAATGTTGTAAGCGCGAGAACGCAGCCACGGCGCATATTTTTCGTAGATGCCTAAGATTAAATCTTTGTCTGATTCGTTGTCAAGCTTGTCAATGACAAAAAGAATCATGTGTACCCACTCCTTAATAAAATTTACACAATTCTAACATTTATAAAATTTTTTGACAAACTTTTCTCGACAAAATCTTCCGAATTTCGAC
The DNA here is from genome assembly GCA_017942105.1 of Clostridia bacterium. Lineage (GTDB taxonomy): Bacteria > Bacillota > Clostridia > Oscillospirales > Acutalibacteraceae > CAG-488. Next base: position 292 of record JAGAVE010000005.1, read on the forward strand.
AATTTTTTTGAATTTTCAATGATTTTCCTGCTTTTATTATCTTTTTTAGCAATATGGCGGCCCTGACGGCGAGCTTGGAGCGTCGCTTCGTTACTTGAGCCAGCGCTATTCGATGCCGTTTCCCGAGCTGAAAGGGCTTCTGACGGACATTGGTGTCGAAGAGTTAGGTCATCTTGAAATGATCGGCGCAATAGTTTATCAGTTAACAAGAAATCTTACTCCCGACGAAATAAAGAGAAGCGGATTTGACACTTACTTTGTTGACCATACAACGGGAGTTTATCCGACGGCTGCAAGCGGCTTCCCTTGGACGGCGGCAAGTATGCAGTCTAAAGGAGACCTTATTACAGACCTCTCTGAGGATATGGCAGCAGAGCAGAAGGCAAGAACAACTTACGATAACATCCTGCGTCTTGTCGATGACCCCGATGTGCGTGAACCAATCAAATTCCTTCGTGAAAGAGAAATTGTTCACTTCCAGCGTTTCGGCGAAACATTACAATCAAGGTGAAATAAAAAGAATCTGAAAGAGCCACCGAAAAATACCATCGTGATTTCATATAACACCAAACGGCACCCATAGCTATTTTAGCATTATGGGTGCCGTAATATTTTAATTTATTTTATGATTATCCAGAATTGCTTGTAATGCATTTTTTAATATAACTTGTTGGTTAAGAGCCTGCTGTATACTTTTATATAGTTTTTCATTATCTACAACAAAGTACACATCGCAATATGAAACTACCCCTTGGGCTATATTTTGAATATCTGTATATTCATCTATAATAGAGTCGTTATGTATTTCATCGTTTCGAATTTTCTTGATAAATTTTACATCAGGGTTTTCTCCGTATTTTCTATAAGATTTTATAAATGCCTTTATATACGTGTTGCTTTTTGAATATTTTTTTAGTTCGTACATCAACTTATCATATTTTTTTGTTTTACGTTTGTCCAAACCCAGAATTACTCTTATGAGGTTTTTGATTTTCTCCTCATACATGAATATTTCAGCACATACACAACGAGCCGATTTTCTAAATAGTGTTTCATTAACAATTTTACTATCCTCATCGGCTGAATTGCTTAAATTATCGTAATAATTAACCATTTTGTAAATACAAACGGTCAGATAAAAAACATCATTATTGTATCTTCGGATTTTTTCTCGTAGATCCTTATTAACAGTGTAAAACAGACCTCTTTCGTCAAAAAAAGGTGCAGTAATCTTTTTTGTTAAATTATTAAGTTTTAGAAACGCCTCAGTATTTAACTTCAAGTTTTCAGTATTAAAGTACTGGCTGGAAATTGTACCTATTTGAGAATCATCGGGGAAATCCACATAATCCCAGAAATTATTTATTGCCATAGTTACCTCGCATTATGTATTTTCGTATGTTATATTTTACATTATTTTTAGCGAATTTACAAGGCGTGTGTTTTTTGTAAAATTCAAAAATTCCACATATTTATTGAAACCTCTTTATTTTTCTGATAATTTGTGATATACTATGTAGGCCAAACAAAGCAGAATAAAGAAAAGGACAACTTAATACCAAGGGGATATTCTACCCTTTTTTGGTTATCATCCGATATGGGTTCGGTAAAAACGCAACTCCACTCGGATGGTAACAAGGGTTTCCTTTTCTGTTTGAGCTTTGTTTGGCGACAATCGGAGTTGCGCTTTTCGGTGCGTGGCTTCGGTCACGCACTTTTTTTATTGTCCTTGGAGAGGCACTAATAACTACCATTTATTAAGAAAAAGGTGATATGTATGGGATATGTAACATTAAAGTTTTTGGGGAAAGAGTATCAAGTTTCAGAAACTGTGAACGAGTTTTTGCATTATGATGAGTTGTTAACTCCTATGCGGTCGAAAATAATACAAACATTATCTCGAGACGTAAAAAAAGACGCTATAGGATTAACCTTTGGTGATCATATGCCAGATTATATGATGCGTAATGTTGGCGTGTATCAGAAATTGATGAAAGATTGCGCAGATGTTTTAGTAAATAAGCTTTTTGCATTGGGTATTTACGATGTTACTGCTGATAATCTCCTGGAAACAACCACTGCTATTGCAGATGTCAAAGAATTAGGTATGGCATCTTTACAAAATATGTTATCCGAAGGCAGAAGATTTGTAGAAATGCAAAATGCGGGTATGGAAAGGGCATATAGGAGTGCTGCAAGCAATATAACCGGTTCCGGACTAATGGTGTTTACCAGTAGCATTGCGACGCTTATGATTCATTCAGTTGTTGAGCGAGGAATACTTATGTCCCAAGCCAAGCAAGCTGACAGAGAGTATGAAGAAGCTGTAAGGGCAATTAACGCAAGCACACGGCGTGGACTTGACAAGATGGTTAGCGAAGTTATGGTTAAACAGTATTACCCTGCTGTAATGGATATTTTGATGCAGTTTAATCTCAAAATAACATCTGCCTTCCTCGTAGAGTTAGCTCAACATAATAAGTTTGACTTTGCAAGTATCGAAAAATATAATATGCAAAAAGCAGAACAAATGTTGACTAATATCTCTCGTGTACCAGATAAGGTAGAGTTTCTGCAGCAAATTTTTGATGTGTGTCCGTTTAGTTTGGAGTTGTACGATATGTGTTTAACGCAAGAACTTCTTGATATTGAAACTTTCGAAACAGCGGAATACTTTGGATTTGCAGCTAATCTTGTTGGAAAAATGGATGAATATCTGCAAAAACATTTGCAAAACAAGAAATCCATTGAACCAATTATTGCTATTCTTGCAAAATATAGAAAAACAGATGAATTGGCAATATGGCGTACTATATACCATGACACCATATTCCGTATTGAAAATACATACAAAAGCTTTAATCTTGCTATAGAAAGACAATCCGATTTAGATAGATTTGTTAGACAATTTATTGATCCAAGCGCTGCCAATGTAGCTCGGAAAAATGAAGCCGATATTTCCAAGTTGGTGGGCAAGGCGGTTGGCTCTGTTGTATCACAAGAAAGATATTCCGAATTTATTGAAATGGGTCTTTTGCATCCAGAGAATATCAGAGTTACTAATAGTTTTTCTGTTGAACTAAGCCAAATAAATGCTGAGATAATAAATGAATTAACCGTAGTTACAATGGCGTATGTTGAAGAAGCAAGTCGCAGATTAAAATTATACGAAGAGTCAAAAGCCGCTTTAATTGAAGCAATTAAGACGATGCAAAGCGAGATTGATCGTTTGAAAGTTGAAAAGGAGCGGTTAGGCTTCTTTGCTTTCTCAAAGAAAAAGGAACTTTCTTTACTAATTGAGCAAAAAGAAAAGGAAATATCTGCATACGAAAAAACGCACGAATCAAAACGGCTTTGGAATGAGCTTGAAAAAATGTATAGGCAATAGTTATCAAAAATTGAAAAATTTTAAAGGATATGGTAAAATGAAGGTGGCATGTGTCACCTTCATTTTTTAGGAGAATTATAATATGATTTATTTAGATGTGAATACCTTTTATTGGTATTACGGCAGGGACAAACTTCCTCTACCTTATAGTGTTCCAAATCTTGATGTAGCTAAACTTCAGAATTTTTTAGAATCTCGTACTGACAAGAGTTTACCCGCTTCTGCTTTTATGGAAATGATAGTCCACTTCAGAGACGATCCAACAACTATCAAAAAAATTATATCTTTCAGAGAAGAAAAGAAAATGCAAATATATAACAATATTCATAGCTATTGCTTTACTCCAGACGAACTGACATTTCTGCATTTTACTTCTTCTGATGAAATCCTTAAAAAATATGCATATAAACTTTTAACTAAAAAAATTGAAATAGAAGTTCAGCACGCCTATTTGTTTCTTCAAGAAGTCAGCTTGCTATATGTAAATCATTATCTAAAATCCTTATCTGAGTTAGATACTAAAACAAAAGAAAATATCTTGTTGTATCTGGGAAAAGAGTTGTCTTTAGATATGAAAGATGATTATATGAGCGAACTCACCGATTCATTAAAAAATGGATATACCGACAACAACAAATCCCAACAATACTTAAAAAATAAGTATATGGAATTACTGGTACAAAGTTGTATTGTATATCGTATGATTATTGATACTATAGTCAAATTTTTGGATAATGAACAAGATTTATATACCGCTATGTGTAATTCTGCATCAAATGCAAGAGCTAACGGTTTCACTGATAGCGAAATAATGAAAATAATAGTTTCTTCACTTGCAGAAGATTCCGTATTTTTAGAAGAGGCAAAGACGGAAATACCAGCAATTTTTGTTCGTAAAGGTTATTCAAAACATCAAGCAGAATATATGAAGGTATTGCTCGAAGCATGGTTAGAGCGAGGACAAAAACTCAGAAAAAATGATATTTTTGATATGCTATATGTTGGCTCTGTAGATAAAGGAGTAACGAAACCTGGCATTAGTGTTTTGATAGATCAGAGTTCATATCTTTTATCTTTTGATAAAGTGCTATTAAGTTTTATTTGCAAAGATGAATGGAATAGAATTTTGCTCAATAAATTCTTGTTGCCAGAGAACCAATTCTGAACAAGACATAATCTGACCGCTTGCTATTGGTAGGCGGTCATTTAATATTTTACTTGCTTTTTGAAATACCGCTATTTATATTACGGGCGTACTATTGGAATAAAGTAAGGAGGAATTGCTCGTTCCGTAAAATCGGTTGCCACCGCAGTCGAGGTGGCGTAAAAACATGTAGACCGAAGCAGTGAGTTTGTGCTTTATAGCTGTGGGTAACAAAAAGCAAAGTGACATTTTCAAATTCAGAGAAAAAGAACTGATTCTTTATCGTGCGAAAGAGAAAATCGAAAATGTGGCTGACACTCCATAGGTGCAGGTATTCTATGGCGTTTGATTGTGTGCGTTATCACGGTCTGCCTATTGCAAGGGGTATGACAGCTTGCTCTGCCGTGTGTCAGCGACACACCCGAAGTTTCCACGGATTTAATCGGGAATGAAAATCCTTGCCGATAATGCCCCCTGTGGGCTCTGAGCAAAAGTCAGAGTCGGCACTGCGCTACTGAAAGGCTCACCCCCTTTCGATATCTGCCAAGTGGCAGATTGCGCTATGGGGCCGGTTAGAAGATAGCCGGTAACCCGCAGTACTAAACAATGTTCACAATCAAATAACTCACATTAACGGGAACGCAATGATGTATTTTCCAAAATGAATATGACCGTCTAATCGGTATGATTCCTTTCGGAATGCGCTCCTTTTTAAAGAGGTATGACCAATCTTTCCGATATGATTATGATAATCTTTTCGGAAGTGCCATCCGTTTCTATCGGCGAATGCTGATAGAAACGGATGGCCGGACGAAGTCTGGACATCCGGAGAGGCAAGGCAAAATACCGCATTGTGGAGTGGAAAATGCAAGAAACGACCACCAGGGCAGTAGCAATGGTGGTATTTTGCCTTGCAATCATCTTTTCTCTATGACAAATGATTTACATATCGGAATGACCTTCAGCATTATTCAATGACATACTTTCCTGTATAGAAAGATGATGTACCCTTCGGAATGAATCCACCCCGATTTATGACAGATTTATATTTGCACGCCTTACGGCGTGTTCCGGCTGTTTGACGTTCAAAGGATGACATTTCGAAATGATACCAATTGAACATCAAACAGACGGCTAAAAAGAGTCACCGGTTAGAGTGAGCAATTATATAACTTTTTTCGTTTCGGAATGATTATGACCGTCTTATCGGAATGACGGCGGCATTTTTGATATGATAGCAATGACATTCATTTCGATATGACCGCAAAAATATTACCATCATTTATAAAGGCTGCAGCGGGAGATTTTTCTCCTGCCGCAGCCGATTTTTTTCCTGTTGAAAAATTAGCAAAAGGTACTTGACAAATTGCAAAGTATGTATCATATTTCCTCAACCTTCAAGGTAAAAAGCGGCAAAACACTTTTTACTTGCCAAAAATTCTGCGGTCTTTCATACTCCCATCACAAACTTCCAAAGCATACATAGACGAGCCGAAAGGCTTGTCAATTCAAGGCCAATGTGCCGTGTTCGGTGTCGCTGTATCACAAAACACGGCGGCGGCTCGGAAAGGAGATAATGCGTAAGAAAGAAGACAGAAAAGGCCCTGTCAATAATTTGAAGGATCAGGTTATTGCATTCTTTGATAAATGCAACGAAGGCGGCTATGGAGCTCAAGACCGAAATATGGAATCCTGCTTACGCTTTGCAGAGTATTTAGGCGAGAACACAAATTTGCAGAAGATGCAAAATGCCGAAGCACGCCATCTGTACAAATACGTTGAATATATGAAAGCCAAAGGGTTAGCAGTTTCCACAATGATGACTGATCTCTCGGGTATTCGATTCTATTATAAGCGTAACGGCTGCAAAAACGAATTACCCACCAACGACAAGTTGAATTTGGGTCAACGCGAGGTCGGAAAATACGACCGCGCGTGGTTGCCCGGTGAAATTGATCGTTGTTATGCGCTTGCTAATCTCAAGGGTAAACCAGACATTGAAGCCGCTATGGACTTTATGTTGCACTTCGGTCTTAGAATTGACGAGGCCACCTCGTTAAAGTTGTCCTATCTTAAACGTGCTCTCAATTACGGTCAGCTTATGGTTACAGGTAAAGGCGGTAAACAGCGCGTAATTGATTTTGACGAAAGCGGTAAGCACAAGGCAATTATTGAAAAGTGGTTGTCCTTTGCAGAAGCAGGCGGTAAATACCCCACGGATTATCTGATCTGTGATAAAAAGTGCAGAAGCGTGGAAAAGAAGAAAAAGAGTATGCAGAACTGGCTGATCCGTATGAAGAAGCAAATCCTTGAACCGGGTAGATCTGAATTGACCGAACCCGGCAAAAAGCCGAGAAGAGATACAATTTCCTTTCACGGTTTGCGTCATACCTTTGCACAGAACTATTTAACCGAGCTCAGCTATATGAATCCCAAGGATGCAAGGCTTAAGGTAAGCCAGGCACTCGGGCACGAAAGAATGGAAATTACAAGGGTTTATACCAACGAAAAGAAAACTTAATTGACTTTTGAAATAAGACAATCGGCATAGGACACCATACAGCGGTAGTTACTATCGGAGGACTATGCCGAAAATAATCATACAGCAGATTGATTTGAAATATTATTATACAAAAGGAGTGTGATGCCTATAACTAAAAAGCCCGATTCCGAAACGACTGCAAAAAATGAACTCGGAACACAAAGTTTTACTGTTACGAATATCACACCCGAGTTTGATGATAAAAACGATAAGCCACGGGAAAGGCAAATGATAGAGAGCTTATATCGGATTTTTTCAAAATATGATAAAGTTCAAAAATAATGCGTTGAAATGAAAAGCCGCCGATGGTATAATAATGTTATCGGCGGCTCTTTCTTCTTAGGAGGAAGAGCATGATAAAAACAGATGCTATTTATGCAAGACAATCGGTTGACAAAATGGACAGTATCTCCATTGAAAGCCAGATCGAGTTTTGCAAATACGAAACAAGGGGTGAAGAACACCGAGTATATCAGGATAAAGGCTATTCAGGCAAGAATACAGAGCGACCGCAGTTTCAGGAAATGCTGAACGCAATCCGCAAGGGTGAGATCAAACGTGTGATCTGTTACAAGTTGGACCGTATCAGCCGTTCCATCCTCGATTTTGCAACGATGATGGATGAGTTTCAGCGATACGGCGTGGAGTTTGTTTCATGCACCGAAAAATTTGATACTTCTACACCGATGGGCAGGGCGATGCTGAATATCTGTATCGTGTTCGCACAGCTTGAGCGTGAAACCATACAACAGCGTGTTACCGATGCTTACTGCGCCCGTAGTCGCAGAGGGTTTTATATGGGCGGCAGAGTACCTTTCGGGTATAAATTAGAGCCGTATCTGATCGACGGAAAGCGTACTTCTCGGTACGTTGTGGACGAGGAAGAAGCAGAGATTATCCGTCTCATTTATTCTCTTTATTCCGAACCGCAGATTTCCTATAATGATATTGTGAAGCACCTGATTGAAAACGGGATCCGCAACAAACGCTTACAAAGCGGTTGCTGGGATAAGGCACGCATTGCCGATATGATTAAAAATCCAATCTATGTAAAGGCTGACCTGTCCGTTTATCAGTTTTTTAAGGGACAAGGCTCGGAATTACATAATCCACCGGAGGATTACATCGGCACCAACGGCTTATATCTTTACGCAGAAAAAACGGCAAAGCGCAAGACGGTATCTCTTGAAAATCAGCATATCGTTGTTGCCCCTCACGAAGGTATTGTACCAGCGGATATATGGCTGAGAGCAAGGCTTAAATGTCTGAATAACAAGCAGGTTGCAAAACCGTTGAAAGCTTCAAACACGTGGCTTGCAGGAAAGATCAAGTGTGCCAAGTGCGGATATGCCTTAACCGTTCGCAAAGCCAAGACCAAGGTGGGCAGATACTTCATTTGCAGCCGCCATATGCAGACCTTAAACGGATGTGACGGCGTGGGTGGATTACACGCCTATGAGGTTGAAGAAGCCGTATTGAACGCCATAAAGGATCGCCTTGGAAAATTTGATGTACTTACCGATTCAACACCGAAAGCAGAAATTGGCAACACCCAAATCGACGAGCTGAATTTGAAAATTGAAAAATGCCAGACCGAGATTGAAAAGTTGATGGATAAACTGGCAGATTCCGATGATATTCTGACAGACTATATTCGCACCCGCATCAAAGAGTTGGACAATAAAAAGAAGTGCTGCCAAAAGCAGATTACTGAACTTGAACCGCTTGTGACAGCCACACAGGATGTACACGAAATTACAGGGTATATGGATAAGTGGGAGGTACTTTCCGTCAGCGACAAAATGGCGGTCGTGGATATTTTGATCTCCAAAATCAGCGCAAGCGAAAGTAATATTGAAATCACGTGGAAGTTTTAAAATAATACTTCATGTTGGCTGTAAAGGTGAGGGTCTCAGACTTGCAACAGATAAAATGGACTGTAAAAATTTCTATGCGTTCAATCCGAGTTTTGACAAAAACTGTATCAAATAAAAAGCAAAACAGGCAGGGGTTTTCCTGCCTGTTATCTGTTATAAAACATATCCTGTTACTATTCCGAGCACCGCTGAGAGGACGATTATTATAATCGGGTGAACCTTCTTGAATGCCAAGACGGTACATAATGCGAAAATTGCAAGGTAGCAGTAGAATGCTATATCCTTGATTGATGTCATAAACCCTGCGATTGAAACGCCTGCAGGGAGGAAAACGGTCAAAGCAACAGAGACGATTGCTGAGCCGATAAGACCGACTACAGCAGGCTTAAGTCCTGTCATACATCCTTTGACAGCAAAACTGTTTTTGAACCTTTCAAAGCATTTTGCAACAATAAGAATGACGATGAAGGAGGGTAGAACAACGCCTAAAGTTGCGCAGAATGAACCGAATATTGAACCGGGAATACCATACGAACCGCCGACCTCTGAACCGACATAGGTTGCCATGTTGATTGCAAACGGACCCGGCGTGCTTTCACTGACAGCGATGAAGTTAACAACATCGGAAAGCTTCATCCAATTATGTGCCAAAACCTCCTCCTGCATAAGAGGAAGCATTGCGTAACCGCCGCCGAAGGTGAATGCACCTATTTTAAAAAATGTGAGGAAGAGGTCAAGAAAGATGTTCATTTCTCATTCCTCCTTTTTGCAAGAGCTGAGGTGATGAGACCGAAAACGGCACAGCCGATAATAACGAAAAGAACATTGATATCAAAGAACGCCGTTATTATAAACGAAGACGCGATGACGATATAGGAAACAAGATTTTTCGGAGCTTTTTTATACATTCCGACGAGCGCCTTGATAAGAAGAGCGAGTACACCGGCGCGGATGCCGTTGAAAGCATACTGAACAGCCTTGATTGACTGAAACTCTCTGAGAACAAACGAAATAATAAGGATAATCACAAACGAAGGAAGAACAACACCCGTTGTTGCAAAGAAAGCTCCCCAAAAGCCTGCTACACGGTAGCCGACAAAGGTTGCAGAGTTGATTGCAATCGGGCCGGGAGTAGACTCTGCAATAGCGATTATTTCGAGTATATCATCATCTGTTATCCACTTTTTCTTTTCAACAATTTCCTTCTGAATGATAGGAATCATAGCGTAACCGCCGCCGAAGGTAAATGCACCTATTTTCAGAAAGGTGACAAACAACTGCAGGACCTTGGTAAATTTACTCATAGATTATTGTTCCTTTTTAACTTTATCTTTGAAATGCTCGGGGACGGCAATAAAGTCCCACGGCGTTTTTTTGTTTGTATTGTCAATATCATCGCGGACGAGCTTATAGATAGTAGCGGCAATGGGGACTGCGACGAGCATACCGAGGATTCCTGATACAGCTCCGCCAATTGTTACCGCGGCAAGAACCCAGAGTCCCGGGAGACCTGTTGATGTTCCGACGACCTTCGGATAGATAAGGTTGCCTTCAATCTGCTGAAGCACAATGACGAAGATAATGAAAAACAAAGCTTTTATCGGTGAATCCATAAGGATGAGGAACGCGCCGACGCCTGCGCCGATGAGTCCGCCGAAAATAGGAATGAGCGCAGTGAATCCCATAAGAGCACCGATCATAGGTGCGTACGGGATTTGGAAAATAAGCATACCGATTGTGCAGAGAGTGCCGAGAATAACAGCTTCAAGGCACTGACCGACAATAAAGCGGTGGAAAGACTCGTTAAGAGTTGAGAGCACTTGATAAGATTTTTTGTAAACTTTATCGGGAAGGTATGTTGAACCGATTTTTCTTACCTGGCGAAGAAGTCTGTCTCTTTCAAGAAGAACATAAACTGAAATAATAAGCGTGATAATGATGTTTGCGACTGTCGTGAAAATAGATGTAATTGCGCTGAAAGCGAAGCCTACGGTGTCTCCGATACCCTGAGCGATTTTATCGGACATTTCGCCGAGCTTTTCTTGCCAATTAAATTGGCTGATTGCGCTGACAACATTTTTTGAAAGAAACTCATTCTCGTTAAATTTCTGCATAACGAAATCGAATGTAGGCGGAATTTTAGAGAAGAGCATCTGAATACATTCAATAAACTGAGGAGCAACGATGACGATAATTGCGGCAACTATTCCGATAATTGAAATAATTGCGGCGAGAAGACAAATGAATTTTCGAAGCTTTATGACAATCTTTTTTTTGCTGTTCGGAAAGAAACGTCTCTCATAAAAGCTCATAAGAATGTTGATAGGATAAGCAACTAAAAAGCCGAAAATAATAGGTGAGGCGGCGGAGATAACTCCTTCGACCGCATCCGATATATTAGGCCAATATTGCGTTAAAAGATATACTATAATAATAGCGGCTGAAATGCTGAATATCAGCTTCAAATCAATTTTTTTCAACTATAGCCAACTCCTTTTTATTTTCTAATCCTTTAATATGACATTATATCATACAAAATTCAAACAATCAATAACGCCTGAAGGTTTTTGTAAGCCTTTTTATGAATATGCAGACAAAAGCTGAAAGAGGCAGGGATACCCTACCTCTTTGCTGTTATTTAAGATTAATCTCAAGACATTCGTAACCGAGAAGCTTGTTGCTGACCGCATCGGGCTGATGCCCACCGATGTAGAGCTTCAGTTCTCCGTCAGGGGTGATTCTTTCGCCGTTTTCATTAACGGCTTTGAGCCAGTAAGTGTCAATATCAAATATCACCGTTGCAGTTTCACCCTTGTCAAGCTCAACTGAATTGATGCCGCAGAGCTGGAAGTGCGGAGTGTATGTTCTGCTGTCTGTAAATTTTGCATAAGCCTGAGCTTTTTCAAACCCTTTGAAGTCGCCCGTGTTTGTTATTTCAACGCTGATTTTCAAGGCGTTCTCATTGCTTTCTAGGATTTTTGCGTTGCTGTAAGCAAAGCTTGTATAAGAAAGTCCGTAGCCGAATGGGTAAAGAGCATCTCCCTTAATGTAACGGTAAGTCTTGCCCTGCATATTATAATCAAGGAAGTCGGGCAGGTCGTGGTTTTCGTTGTAGATTGTGATGGGCAATTTGCCGCAGGGAGAATATTCACCTGCAATAAGGTTTGCGATAGCAAGACCGCCCGTTGAACCGGGATACCAGGCGTGAATGATTGCCTTTGCCTTGCTTCTTACCTTTGCACCGACATCTATTGAACTGCCACACATAAGAACAACAATAACATTTTCACATTCATCGCATACTGCTTCTGCAAGCTTCTGCTGAGTTGCAGGAAGAGTAACATATTTTTTATCGCCGCAGGCTGTGTAATCGTTATCAAATCCCGTGTCTTCGCCCTCAATCGAGCAGTCAAGGCCGAGGGCGAGGACTGTAATATCAGCCTGAGCAGCAGCGGCAACGCCGTCGCTGATAAGATTTCCGAATCCGCTCCAGTCGTTGGGTCTTTCAATGCAGTAGTTTGTTCCTTTTTCAACGGTGATGTGAGAATCCCTGAAGACTCTGCGCATACCGTCGGCAACCGTTATGTATTCTGAAGCATAGCCGTTGTAATTACCCTCAAGAGCAGTAACGGACATAGAATTCGGGCCGACGACTGCGATTCGCTTCTGAATGCTTTTATCAAGAGGAAGGAAGTTATCTTTGTTATGAAGAAGAACCATACTTTCCTGTGCGGCTTTAAGGTTGAGCTCTCTGTGCTCCTTGCAGTCAAGCTTATCGTAGCTGATATCTGAAAACGGTCTCGTTTCTTCAAATTCGCCGAGGAGGAAACGGATGGTATAAAGTCTTTCAGCGGCTACGGTGATATCCTCTTCCGTGATAAGATCTTCTTCGTAAGCGTCAATGAGATGCTGATAAATCTCGCCGCAGTTGAGATCGCAGGTGTTTTTAAGAGAAACAGCGGCGGCTTCTGCTTTTGTATTGACATACTTGTGGTGCTCGTAAATATCATTGAGAGCACCGCAGTCTGAAACAATGTATCCGTCGAAGTTCCAGTTTTTACGAAGAACTTCCTTTAAAAGATAAGGATGAGCGCAACAAGGGTGTCCGTTTGTACGGTTGTATGCACCCATTACGCCTGCAACGCCTGCTTCTTTGACTGTCTTTTCGAAAGCAGGAAGATATGTTTCATACATATCGTGCAGGGAAACCTGAGCGTCAAAGCCGTGACGGTCTTTTTCGGGGCCCGAATGAACGGCAAAGTGCTTTGAACAGGCAGTTGCCTTGTAAAATTCACCGTCGCCCTGAATGCCTTTTACAAAAGAAACGCCGAGAGTTGCAGAAAGAAACGGATCTTCGCCGAAGGTCTCCTGACCTCTGCCCCAACGGGGGTCGCGAAAAATGTTGATGTTGGGTGCCCAGAATGTTATGCCCTTGAAAATATCAAAATCATTGTATTTTACATGCTGGTTATATTTGACTCTGCCTTCTGTTGAAATTGCGTCGGCAATTGTGTTGACGAGCTTCGGGTCAAAGGTGGCGGCCATAGCAATTGCGTGAGGGAAAACTGTCGCCGTTCCTGAACGGGCAACACCGTGTGAACCCTCGTTCCACCAGTTGTAAGCTTTGATTCCGAGTCTTTCGATCGGTGCGGATGTATAAAGAAGCTGAGAGATTTTCTCTTCAACCGTCATCTTTGCAACGAGTTCTTTTGCTTTGATTTTTGCTTCGTTCTTTGTCATTTCTTTTCTCCTTTGCTTGGTTTTGATTATTCTAACATTAAGAAAAGGCGTTTTCAATAGTTAAATGAAAAACATATTCATTTTATTGTCTGCTTGCAATAGTTTATAAACTTATGAGCGGTAGGTGAGAGGGTATTCTTAGATTTGATAAGAATACCAAGCTCGCGGAAGGAATAGGGCTCAATCGGCTTTGCCGTAAATGAACCCGTCATTCCTTGGAGAACAAGCTCGGGCAAAATAGAGTAGCCGAGTCCGTGGCTGACCATTGAAACGATTGTTGCATCGTCAAGCGCTGTTCGGTTGATAAGCGGATTGATATTGTTTTGCTTAAGCGTATTCATAATGTCATAATCAAAACCGTAAGTCGGCATAAAAAACGGTTTGTTGTCAAAAATAGATACGGGAATGCTCTCGCCTTCAACCTTACAGTCGGGCGGCAAAACGGCAAAAAGCTTATCGTTCTGAAGGTGAATCCAATCTCCGTGAAGGATATCCTGCTTGCTTGTAAAACCAATGTCGATTTCACTGTTTGATATAAGGCGGCTGATTTCGTCGAAATTACCGGCAGTGATGGTGAAACGAACATCAGGAAAATCTTTTAGAAATCTGCTGATGATAATAGGTAACCAATGGTTGGTAATGCTGGAATAGGCTGCGATGCGTATAACGGTATCGTTATTTTCGCCGATGTTTTTGATTGCCTTTTCAAGCTCAAGACCTTGCAGCGTGAAGCTCCTGATAAGCGGCAACAGTGCTTCACCGTCGCTCGTAAGAGCAACGCCTGATTTTGTTCTCTGTAAGAGGGTGATGCCGATTTCTTTTTCCAATCGATTCATCATATGGGTAAGACCTGCCTGAGTATAGCCGAGTTCGTCAGCGGCCTTCGTAAGACTTCCGTATTCAACGGCTTTTAACAGTGCAAAAAATTTTGAAGAGTCCATAATATTTCTCCTGACATTACATTGCGTAATACCACTATTATAATATGCAAATTTACTTTTTTCAAGATATATTTTATAATTTAAGTTATCCTATAAAGGTATAAATTAATTGAAAAGGGGTTTGAAAATGGGTACAGAACTTAAGAAAAAGTATGGCCTTGTAACAGCTATCTGTATGGTTGTCGGCATTGTTATCGGTAGCGGTGTTTTCTTCAAGGCTCAGAATGTGCTCCAGTACACTCAGGGTAATATGCCTCTCGGTATCCTTGCATGGATAATCGGCGGTATTGTTATCATCGTATGTTCTTACAACTTCGCAACACTCGCTAACAAATACGAAAAGGTCAATGGACTTGTTGACTACGCTGAAGCAACTCTCGGCTCGAGATATGCGTATATGCTCGGCTGGTTTGCAACAACTATCTACTACCCGGGAATGACGAGCGTTCTCGCATGGGTATCAGCTCGTTATACTCATGTGTTGTTTTTCGGTTACGATGACCCGGCAAACAGCTTCTGCCTTGCTCTTTCCTGCTTGTATCTTTGCCTGAGCTATGCAATCAATGCTCTTTCTCCGGTTATTGCAGGTAAGTTCCAGGTTGGTTCAACTGCTGTTAAGCTTGTTCCGCTTCTTGTTATGGCCGTTGTCGGTACGATAGTAGGTCTTAAGAACGGTAACACAGCTTCAGCTTTCCAGACATGGAGTATGGTTGAGCAGACAGGTGTAGGCGCTCCGCTTTTTGCGGCTGTTGTTGCAACGGCATTTGCTTATGAAGGTTGGATTATTGCAACTTCAATCAACGCAGAGCTTAAGAATTCAAAGAAGAATCTTCCCATTGCTCTCGTTTTAGGTTCACTTATCATTGTTGCGGTATATATTCTTTACTATATCGGTGTTGCAGGCGGTGCAGAGATTTCTGTTATTATGGCAGAGGGTGCACCCCAGGCGTTTAAAAATATCTTCGGCAGCTTCGGCGGTACTGCACTCAACGCAATGATCGTTGTTTCCTGCCTTGGTACTCTCAACGGCCTTATGGTTGCAAGTACAAGAAGCCTCTATGCTCTTTCAGCAAGAAATCAGGGCCCGAAGTCAAAGATGTTTAAGGAAGTCAGCGCAGAAACAAATATGCCCGCAAACGCATCTGTTTTCGGCCTTCTTGTATGTGCAGTATGGCTCTTCTATTTCTTCGGCGCAAATCTTTGGGGTCATCCCGAAACAGGCAAGCCTCTCTTTGGTATTTTCAGCTTCGATTCATCAGAGCTTCCGATTGTTACAATTTACGCTTTCTATATTCCGATTTTCCTTGTATTTGCAATTAAACACGGTAAGGAAAACATTTTCAAAAATATCGTTATGCCGGTTATCGGTATAATCGCAGCCGCATTTATGGTGTTTGCCGCTGTTTATGCACACGGTATCACTCCGTATCTCAATGCGAAAGCAGAGGGAGAATTCTCATTCCCCGTTCTTTTCTATCTTATTGTTTTTGTGGTTGTTATGATCATCGGTTCATTCTTCTACAAGAAATCAAACAAGGAAAAAGAATAAAAGCAAACAAAAGCAAGAGCTGAGGCGAAAAACCTCAGCTCTGTTTTTTTATATTCCGAAATAATTTTTAGCGTTGTTGTATGAGATATCCTTGATAATATCTTCAAGCTCATCAGTGTAAGGATAAAGTCCGTTTTCAACCATATCGCCGACGATACCGCAGAGGATACGGCGGAAATATTCGTGACGGGGATATGAAAGGAAGCTTCTTGAATCCGTGACCATTCCGACGAATTTTCCGAGGACGCCAAGATTTCCGAGCGCCTTCATCTGCTCGCGCATACCGTCGATATTATCGTTAAACCACCAGCCCGAACCGAACTGAATCTTTGACGGTGCTTCGCTTGACTGGAAGTTGCCGAGCATTGAGCCGAGAACATAGTTGTCCTTCGGGTTAAGGCAGAAAAGAATCGTTTTCGGCAAGCAGTTTTCAACGGCGAGAGAATCAAGCATTCTTGAAAGGTCTTCGGCAATGTTGCGGTCGCAGATTGAGTCGAAGCCGGTATCAGGGCCGATTTTATTAAACATCGCCGTGTTGTTGTTTCTCATCGGGCCGATGTGAATTTCGCAACCCCAGCCTTTCTTCGCGTATTCTTTTGCAAAGAAACGGAAAAGCTCGGTCTTGTATTTTTCCTGCTCGCTGACGGTAAGAGCTTCTTTGTTGAGTGCTTTTTTGAAAATTGCTTCAAGCTCATCTTCCGTCGCTCTGTTGTAAGGAACATAAAGGAAACCGTGGTCGCTTGCCTTGCATCCCATTTCTTCGAAGAAATCGAGCCTTGTTTTGAGCACTTCGACAAGCTTTTTATAGCTGTCGATTTTTTCTCCGCTTACCTTTTCAAGGTCAGAAAGCCATGGAAGATATGTTGGGAGTTCAATGCCGAGCGCCTTGTCAGGACGGAAGGCGGGGAGCACCTTGCACTTGAAAGAAGTGTCCTCTGCGATAAGCTTGTGGTATTCAAGCGTATCTGCCGCGTCGTCTGTTGTGCAGACGCAGGTGACATTTGACTTTTCAATAAGCTGACGGGGTGTGAAGCCTCCGTCGGCTATTTTTTTGTTTGCCTTTTCCCAAATTTCGTCTGCTGTCTTTTCACTCAGAGGCTCGTAGATATCAAAATATCTCTGCAGTTCAAGGTGTGTCCAATGGTAAAGGGGATTGCCGATGCAATACGGCATAGCCTTTGCCCAAGCCTTGAATTTTTCGTATGAAGAAGCGTCCCCCGTGATGTATTTTTCGTCAATTCCGCAGCTTCTCATTGCGCGCCATTTGTAATGGTCGCCGCTGAGCCAAAGCTCAGTAATATCCGCAGGCTGTTTGTTTTCGTAAATCTCTTTGGGAGAAAGGTGGCAGTGCCAGTCAAAAATAGGCATCGTTGCCGCGTGCTCGTGGTAGAGCTTTTTTGCAGTGTCATTAAAGAGAAGGAAATCTTTATCCATAAAAGCTTTCATTGAATTCACCTCATTATTCAGGAATGATGTCGTAAGAAAATTCAAATTTCTTTTCTTCAAATTTTCTCCACGGTTCAAGACTTGCGTATTCCTGACAGTCTGCGTGCATCTTATAGTCAAGGGAAACTATTGTTTCATCAAGTGCTGTCAGCTCATCATCGTGAAGAGTGTTGTGAAGCTGAGCATCATCGTAATGAATAGCCTTAAAGCAGAAACCTTCAGTGCTTGTATCGGCAAATGAAAGGCCGTTTCCGTCTGCGTCAGTAACGCTTGCTGTCTTGGTCTTGTAATGTGAAGCACATTCCTGGGGCTTGATATAATGCTCAAAGCTGTCTGTTGCAGTTGTGCTGTATTCTGAAATTCTCTGGCTGATGTAACGGTCAGAATATGTTTCAACGGGACCGTAGCCGAGGTAACGGACATTTTCAAATCCCTTGGGCATAACGAGTTTAATGCCGAAACGGGGAAGTGCAGGCGCGTTGTATGTGACATCAGCCTTTACGCTTATGTTGAGGCATCCGTCAGCCGTGAATGTGTAGATAATATCTGCACGGATTGCAGGAGGCATAGCCGCTGCCGCAAAGGCGGTTTTTGTAACGATAACGATTTTTTCTCCGTCGGCCGAGGCAATCTCAGTTGAGTATGTTTTTTGCTTAGCCTGCTCGTACCTTGCCCGTTTCCATTCGTCAGCAAAGCCGTTACTTAAATGATAGCTGCGGTTGAGATTAAATTCAATCGGTGCAGAGAGAAGCTCCTTGCCGTTGTTTATTGAAACAACCTTACCCGTGATTTTATCAAAGGTAAATTTGTTTTTGCCACAGTTGATTTCAATTGCTGTCCTGCTTTCGTTGAGGCTGAGTGCGTTGCTCTCTGCTTTTTTGAGAGCGACAGCCGAGTCAGAAAGTATAAACTGAACATATCCGACTTCAAAGCCTTTTTCTGCCCAGGCGGTATTGCTGTTCTGACAGAAATGAATGTTGAGAGTTGTGAGCTCTTCTGTATCAATGTTGTCGAAGAGCTTGTACTCTGCCTTCTCACGGGCGGCAATTTCAGTTTTTTCAATGAAGCCTTCGGCTGTGATCTTGCCGTTTTTCTCAATCGACCATCTGAAGCCCAGGTCATCGAGAGCTGTGAAATAACGCTTATTCATAACGGTGATTGTTCCGTCATTATATGAAACCTCAAACGGCTGATATGTTATCTTCATATCGTGGAAGCCGGGACGAAGGCGTCTGTCAGGATAAACGAGGCCGTCAACGCAATATATTTTATCGTTGGGAAGGTCACCGAAATCTCCGCCGTAACGGTATTTCGGATTTTCCTTTGTGCCGATGTTTACGGCGTGGTCGCAGTATTCCCAGATGCAACCGCCCATATATTTGTCATATTCTTCAAATTTACCCCAATGAAGAGGGATGTCTCCCGTACTCCAGGCTGCAACATATTCGCAGTAGTAGAAGGGCTTTTTATTTTCAGGATTCTTAAGATATGATTCAAGATAATCAAGGGAAGCGTACATACGGCTCTCAACATCGGAAATATCGCTGAAATCCTTGCAGAGCCTTGACTGATATTCAAGGTGTGCATTTTCGTAATGGATAATTGCGTCAGCCTTGCGTGAGCGGATGTAGTTTGCCATCTGCCTGTGATTTTCGCCGCAGCCTGATTCGTTGCCGAGTGACCACATAATTACACAGCCGTGGTTCTTGTCACGCTCAAAGAGGCGCATTGCTCTGTCGATATAAGCTTCTCGCCATTCGGGAGTGTCCGAAAGGAATGCCCAGTAGTCCCAGTACCAGTCGCCGTAGTTGTAGCCCATACCGTGAGTTTCAATATCTGCCTCGTCGATGACCATAAAGCCGAGCTTGTCACAAAGCTCAAGGAAACGGGGGTCGTTGGGATAATGGGATGTACGGATAGCGTTGACATTGCCTTGCTTAAGAATGTAAAGGTCGCGGGTCATATGCTCCATATCAACTGCATATCCCGTTTCGGGATTGCTGTCGTGACGGTTGATTCCGCGGATTTTAACCTTTTTGCCGTTGAAGAGAAAGCAGGAGTTTTTAATCTCGGCTTTTCTCACTGCAAGAGGGAAATTGATCCATTCATTGCCGATGTTAAGGGTAAGGTTATAAAGCTGAGGAGCTTCTGTGTTCCAGAGGACGGGAGAAGCAACGCTGATTTTAAATGATGCGTCTGCCAAGCCGTCTGCAACCTTTTCTCCGTCGGGCGCCGTAAGCGTCCAGTTTATTTGTGCGTTGGCGGTAAGGTCAACATCAACCGTTATATCAACATTCTCAAAGTTGTTTTCAAAATCGTATTCGATATAGATATCCTTAAGATGTGCCTCATCACGCTCTAGAATATAAACATCGCGGAAGATACCCGAAAGGCGGAAGAAATCCTGATCTTCAAGGTATGAACCGTCGCACCATTTGACGACGAGCACTTCAATTGTGTTTTCACCGTTAATGAGCTTGTCTGTGATTTCAAGCTCACTTGTGCTGTGGCTTACCTGGCTGTATCCGACGAAAGAGCCGTTTACCCAAAGATAGAAGCAGGGAGCAACACCCTCAAAATTGATAAAGTATTTCTTACCGTCAGCCTTTGTGAAATCTACCTTGCGTCGATAGAATCCGCAAGGGATAACATCGGGAAGGTGCGGAGGATCAACGGGATAGGGATAGTCCTGATTGATGTAATTCGGCACATCGTAACCGCGTTCGAGCTTCATCTGCCAGCATAACGGTACTGTCATCTTGTCGGGACATACTACGGATGAAGAAAAGCCTTCAGCCTCAATATCAAGTTCCTCAACATTTTTAAAGAAAGCGAAATCCCATTCGCCGTTGAGAAGTGTTAAAAATGCAGAATTTTCACGGGGAAGTGAAGCTTTTTCGCCCGATTCAAACGGCACGAAATATGCTCTCGGAGCTTCGCATCCGATGTGAAGATGTTCAAGCATTCTGTAAAATCTTTTAACCATAAAAACGCTCCTTTTCCAAGGTGGATTTAATAAATTCTATCATATATAAATCGTGATGTCGAGGGAAAATCAAAAATAAAATCCGTAAACCTTAACAAAGATTTACAGATTTTTTTGAACAGTTTATTTATTTGCTTTTTGAGAAGACATGCATTCCTTTTACACTTGGTTAGAAGACTTTTCTTAAATTCTTTTGGATTTTATTTTCGGTATATCCGTTTGCCAGGTAAAACTTATGTGCATTTTCCCGTTCAATACCCGAACAAAGTCTTATCCCTGAAGCACCGTTTTCTTTTGCCCATTTTTCACCGTGTTTTAATAAGGCAGAGCCTATACCTATTCGCTTATAATCATTGTCAACGGCAAGACCTAAACAGTTTTTATAATTGTCTGCGTAGATAACATCATAATTTGCAAGATGGATATAGCCGACAACTTTGTTTCCAATATCAGCAACTAAAATTACTTGTGTATCGTCGTTGAGGATTTTTTGGATTTTTATCCTTTGCTTATCAGGATCATAGTCATAACCGAGACTTGTTTTGTTGATATAATAAAGATTGTCTGCATCGGAAATCTTGACTTTACGGATAACATAATTCTCACTCATTTTATATTCTCCTTAGAGGTGTTGCTTGAAGCAATCAAAATTTTTAAAATTTCAATACATTTCTCTTATATTTGCACCAATGCTTGTACCTGAACGAATGAATTGATTTATCAAAACACCTTTCACAGATATATCTTAACAGTAAAAGTTAAATTTTACAATACCACTTTTACTTTCCGCGAAACCTCTTCACTATTCACTCTTACTTCTTACCTGAAATTCCGTTCACGAAAAACTTTAATTAGTGAATAGTTAATAGTGAATAAGTAAAAAATCCCGCCCTCTTACGAGAACGGAATTTTTGGAGCTAGTAGTCGGACTCGAACCGACGACCTGCGCATTACGAATGCGCTGCTCTACCAACTGAGCCATACTAGCAATTTGCGAAAGCTATTATAATATATAAATTCTGAAATTTCAAGTCCTTTCGAAAATATATTTGATATAATTTCTGAAAATATGATTAGAACAAAAAGATATTAGTTTTTCCAATTATCAAATCTCTTGATTTCGCATAAACTCTGTGTTATATTTATAAAAAAGTTCCGGGAGGGGAAGTAATGTCTTTTTGTAATAATTGCGGAGCGCCGTTGGAGCGGGGTGTAACATCCTGCAGAATTTGCGGAAAGGTCGTTGATGTTAATAACGCACAGACGGATTCGCAGGACATTCAGCTTGAAAACCAACAGCAACAGGAATATCCTACGCAGATATATTCTCCTCAGCAAGGCGAATATCCTTATGTCAATCCGGCTATGTTTCAGCAGGAATTGCCAATGAAATGGTTTAAATTCATTGTTAGTTTTGTATTGGGCTTCTCGGCTTTTATGAACTTTGTTTCCGTAATGGTTTTTTTCCTTGGCTTTGGTAACGGGACAACATACGGAAGAAATCATCGAGTTCTTCTTTTGGTGTATGAGGGCCTTCCGGTGCTTGAAACGGTTATGTGTATCTGGAGTGTTTTATTGGCATTTTTCTGTATTTTTGTGCGGTTCAGGCTTGCATCGTTTAAAGCTGACGGGCCTAAAATGCTGATGATTCTTTATATATGTTCGGCGGTAATGAATGTTATTTACATCATCGGAATTTATATCGTAACAAAAGGTGCGGTGTCGCTCGGCGCTACAGTACATACACAGACAGTTGTCTGCACATTAATGGTTGTATGTAATAAGATATACTTTGACAAGCGCAAGCATTTGTTTGTGAACTGAATAGTATGAGGTCTGCGATGAAAAGTCGCAGACCTTAATTGTTTTAATGTTTTTCAGAATGTATTTTTTGAAATTCATTATAAATATAATATCCCGTGTTTATCGGCGGCGGAAGAAAAGAGAAGATTTTTTTAAAAAAATCAGGGTCGCTTTCGCTCGTAAGAGTGAGTCCGTCGTGAGTTGTTAAAGAAATTTGCTGAGCCTGCCTTTCGGCAATGATTTTTCCCGATTTAACTCCTGTTTCCAGATAATCTGTATTGATTTTGCTGACGGCAATTCCCGAGGCTACCACAGTCAAACCGAGGATAAGAATAACACAAGTCAGAAAGCTGTCAAAAACCTTTTGAGCCTGTGTTTTTTTGTATTTCATAAAAACACCTCCTATGGGATTATTGACCGAGCGCAAAAAATCTAATCAATTATATTTTTATAAATATGTAAAATGTTACAAAATATAAACGATATGGCTTAAACAATAAGCAAATTGTATATTGCAAATTCCATTTTTTTTGGATATAATATAAATGTAAAAATTTGTATTTTCAACGAAAGGATTGAAATATTATGGCATTGACAACAAACAAGTCAATTCTCGATTGGATTGACGAAAAAGCAGAACTCGTTAAGCCTGACCAGATCGTATGGATCGACGGTTCAGAGGATCAGCTCGAAGCTCTCAGAGCTGAATCAGTTAAAACAGGCGAAATGATTAAGCTCAACCAGGAAAAGCTTCCCGGCTGCTACCTTCACAGAACAAACCCGAACGATGTTGCTCGAGTTGAGGACAGAACTTTCATCTGCTCAAAGAAGAAGGAAGATGCAGGCCCGACTAACA
>JAGAVE010000061.1 GCA_017942105.1 Clostridia bacterium
CCGCAGGGGAGGATTGCAGGGGAGGAAAGCGAAAAAACATCTGTGCACATATCTTCAAGTGAGAAAACATGTCTGCCGTAATCGTCAAGCTCATCAAAATCAGAGGCTTTGGTGACAATCGGTAGTTTTGCCTTTTCCTTTGCCTCTTTAAGGATTTCCTTTCCATTGTCATTCATTGCAAGAACATGGATGTAGGGTGGATTTCCCTTGTAATCGTCAGCGACAAATCCCATAAACGCGTGAAGGACGATTCTTCTTATCCTCGCGTGTGAATATCTCTTGGTCTTGGCGAGTGCGTAAAGCTCATCGAGTGTTCTTGCTTTGAGTGCAGCATCGTGGATTCTGTATTCAATACCTTCGCTGATGTCAGGCGAAAGCCCGATGTCCTCAGCAGAAAGCTGACGCATACGGCAAAGGATGCTTAATTCAAGCTTCTCGTTAAGACAAGGAGCTTGCTCTTTTTCAGCTTCACGGTTGTATACCTCGGCAACGCTCAGTGGCACATAGTTTTCCCATTCCTTGTTGCCTTCACGGAGCATTTTTCTTATCTCGGACGCAGATGCAAAATTCTCGTTTCTCATAATCGAATCGTGATGAGCGCCCTTTCTTTTTACTGTCATCGGCACTATGTCTGAGCTGAGCCTGTCAAGCGCATTGAGGTATTCGATGCCGAGCGTATTGTTTGCCCCGTCAAGGATGTCGAAAAATCTGTTTCCGCAGATGGAGCGCAGAGCTTCTGCTCTTGCAGTTGCAAAGCCGAGACCGATGTCGAGATTCTCTTTCAGCTTTTTGCTGACTTCTTCGCTGTTGATTGCATTTTTGCAGGCGATAAGCTCGTCAATGTTTCCGCATTCGCTTCCGAAGCTGAGCGTATCAACGCAGCCGAGCGCATCAAGAAGAGAAACAGCACCCTCAGCAAACCTCTGCGCATACGATGTGCTCCAGAGAGTCGGTAACTCAATAACGAGGTCAATTCCGTTTCTGACGGCCATTTCAGCTCTTGCCCATTTGGAAACAACAGCGGTCTCGCCTCGCTGAACATAGTTCGAACTCATAACGGCGACGGTGTGCGTAAGCTCACCCATTTCGACGGACTTCTGCAGTTGATACTTGTGACCGTTATGAAAAGGGTTATATTCTGCAACAATTCCGCCGATTTTCATAATTTATCCTCCAAAATGCAAAAATTAACTTGAAAAACATATTTTATATGTTTATAATATAACAGAAAATTAATAGATACAATATCTTGGAGGGAAAAATCATGAAAATTCTTGTTATTAACGCAGGAAGCTCATCTCTTAAATATCAGCTTTTTGATATGGAAAATGAGACAGTTCTTGCAAAAGGTATCTGCGAACAGCTTGGTAATGACAACAGCGCATTTACTCATAAGGTTCCTGCAGATGAAAGCAAAAACATCAAGGACAAGCCCGTTGCAATGCCCGACCACGCAACAGCTATCCAGGTAGTTGTTGATGCACTCACAAGCGCTGAAAACGGCGTTATCGCATCAATGGATGAAATCGATGCAGTTGGCCACCGCGTTCTTCACGGTGCTGAAAAGTTCAGCGGTTCAGTTCTCGTAACTCCCGAGGTTGAGGAAACAATCAAGGAGTGCTTTGAGTGGGGCCCGCTTCACAATCCTGCAAACCTTACAGGTATCAAGGCTTGCCAGGCAATTATGAAGGATGTTCCTCAGGTTGCAGTTTTTGATACAGGCTTCCATCAGACAATGCCTGACTATGCATATATGTACGCTCTTCCGTATGAGTACTATGAGAAGTACGGTATCCGTCGCTACGGCTTCCACGGTACATCTCATCGTTTCGTAAGCGCTAAGACAATCGAGCTTCTCGGCAACCCTGAGCACAGCAAGATTGTTACCTGCCACCTCGGCAACGGTTCATCAATTTCAGCAGTTGTTGACGGCAAGTGCTTTGATACAACAATGGGCGTAACTCCTCTTGAAGGTATTATGATGGGTACTCGTTGCGGTACAATTGACCCGGCTATCGTTCCTATCATTATGAAGAAGGAAGGCTTCACTCCTGACGAGATGGATTCAGTTATGAACAAGAAGTCAGGTATGCTCGGCATCTGCGGCACAAGCGATAACAGAACAATTGAAGCTCGTGCTAAGGAAGGCGACGAGAGAGCAAAGCTTGTTGAGTCAATGCTCTGCCACCAGCTCACAAAGTATATCGGCAGCTACGCAGCAGCTATGGGCGGCGTTGATGCAATCGTATTCACAGGCGGTATCGGTGAAAATAACCCGCAGTACAGAGACCGTGTATGCGATAAGCTCAAGTTTATGGGCGTTGAAATCGACTATGATGTAAACAATAAGATGAGAAGAGGTCCTGAGGGCGAAATCTCAACTCCGGATTCTAAGGTTAAGGTTTATGTTGTTTGCACAAACGAAGAGCTTATGATCGCAAGAGATACAAAGGAAATCGTTGGTTAATCTGCGATGAAGATCTTTATCGATGCTGACGGCTGTCCCGTTGTAGATATAACCGTCAGGATTGCGAAAGCAAATTCAATCGGGTGCTTCATAATCTGCGACACTGCGCACGAGTTCAGAAAAGACGGTGCAGAAACAATCGTCGTTGAAAAGGGTGCAGACAGCGTTGATTTCAGGCTCGTTAACCTCGTTTCGCAGGGCGATATCGTTGTAACACAGGATTACGGTCTTGCTGCAATGTGCCTTGCAAGAAAGGCTGTGCCGCTGAGCCAGAACGGTCTTGTTTTTAATGATAAAAACATCGAAGAGCTTCTCTTTTCCCGTTATGTTTCAAAAAAGATCCGTAACGCAGGAGGCAGGCTCAAAGGCCCTTCAAAACGAACTGCAGAGCAGGATAAAAGGTTTGAAGAAACACTCTTGAAGCTTATAGAGAAATAAACTGAAGCAGGAAGCGAAAACTTCCTGCTTTTTCTTGTATTCTGCAAAGATTTGGTTTATAATAAAGAAAATTAAAAAAGGAGCAGAAAATATGGGCGTATTTATCAGAATACTCAGCATCATTCTCGCATCGCTTTCGTTTGTGGGTTCGATGTTTACTCCGGCAAGAATTTATAAAAAAATCGAGTCTGAGTTTTCAGACAGTACAAAAGCATCTTACTCAAAGCTGTACTATGAACTCAGCGAAACATCCAATAATCACGAAACCTGGCGTGAAGGTATGGTTTCAGGTAACGGTTTGCAGGGTGTAATCACAAGCGGCTCGCCTTACAGCGACACTTTGATTTATCAGTACATGCATTTCAACCTTCCGAATCAGAATATCCGTTATACACCTGATACGAAGGACGAGCTTGAATATGTCAAGCAAAGCATAACAGCGGGTGAGGATATTGTTGATGATCTTACCTATGACTTCGTTTATGCTTATCATCCGGGCGGCACGCTTCGCATCAAGCAGAACAGATTGCTTGCAATGGACTATGCAAGATATACCGATTATGAAACGGCTCAGGTCGGCGTAAGGTATGTCGATGTCTGCGGTACCTGGGAAAGGACAACATTTACTTCGAAGGCTGATGATGTAACAATCACTCAGATTGGCTCATCCTCGTCGGGTCATAAGGTTGACCTTACTCTTTCAATGGACAATATTTCGTCTTATGCCAAGTACGGTCAGAGTGACGAAATGAACCTTAAATATAAGAAGATAGTCGGCGATGACTGTGAGTACATATCCTTCGTTGCTCATTACCCTGATTACGAAAACAGTGAGCTCAGAGAGGGCGGTTATTCAACGACCGTTTATGTTGTAACTGAAGGAGGCTCAAAGAAGCTTGTTGAAGGTGAAAAGGTTAAGGATGCTCAGTATTGTGCAGATTCAAATCCGCAGATAAAGATCACGGATGCGGACAATGTTTATCTCATAGCTGTTTCAGGCAGAACTCACGAAATGGGCGCATACAACGATTTTGCACAGACGGAAAGCTATGAGCTTGTCGATTCACTTGTTGCAAAAGCAAAGGGTGTTGCAGATAAGTACACAACGGACGGTAAATTCAGCTATGAAGCCGCTCTTAAAGCTCATACGGATATATTTACTCCCGAATATAATGCCGTAACATTCAGACTCGGTACAACGGACAGCACACAGCCTAATGAACAGCTTGTTCTTTCTCAGATTCTGAAGGAAGATCTTAATTCAGATCTTATGGAAAGATTCTACTACAATGCAAGATATGCTTATCTCTGCTGTGCAGGCTCAATGACACCCCGTCTTGGAGGTATATGGTCAGGCGAATGGAATACAAACTGGGGTTGTCGTTTTACAATGGACGCAAATGTTAACCTCCAGGTTTCATCAATGAACACCAGCAATATGGAAAGCACATATTTGGGCTTTGTATATTTTATTCTCCGTCAGGTAAGAGACTGGGAAGAGAACGCTTACGCAACACACGGCTTTATTGATGCAATTCAGGCTCCGGTTCACGCAGACAGTGACAAGGGTATTCTTACGGAGAGCAACTATGCCTATCCGTTCAGATATTGGAACGCGGGAACCAACTGGATGCTTCAGCCGATATACGAAACGCTCCAGTGCTATGGCGATGTTGAAATTCCGCTTAATGATCAGTTTGATATCGAAGAGCTCAGATCAGTTCTTTCCGTAACTCAAGAGGATCTTACAGATGAAGAAGTTGCGGCAATAAAGGAAAAAGGATATCTCGATTTGAGAAGTGAAATCCTTCTTCCTCTTCTTCTCAAGGCAGCAAATTACTGGGAGCAGATGTTCTCTGCCGAGTATTACACGGATGCAAATGGCAGTATTCACTACGAAAAGGGAAAGACAGAGCTCAAGGAAGGCGAGACATATACGATTCTCCCGAGCTATTCACCCGAAAATAATCCTGCAAATTATCCGAATCCTTCAACGGCTAATACAGCAATCGATATTTCAGCTTGTAACAACACTTTTGATATGCTTATTGAAATAATGAAGAGTGTTGATGAAAATGCAGATACAAGTAAGTGGGAATATCTCAAATCAAAAGTTCCTCCGTATCTTTATGATGAAACAGGCGCACTTAAGGAGTGGGGAACAGTTGATTTTGAAGAGAACAATCTCCACCGTCATAT
The DNA here is from genome assembly GCA_017942105.1 of Clostridia bacterium. GTDB lineage: Bacteria > Bacillota > Clostridia > Oscillospirales > Acutalibacteraceae > CAG-488. The sequence goes on from JAGAVE010000061.1 coordinate 5,105, forward strand.
AAGCCATCTTTACTGCGCATGGCCGATGTTTGAAACTCAGGAAAACCCCGAGCTTTACGCAGCTTGCGTTCAGGCAATTGAAAACAGAGCAAGCGAAAATGAGGCAAGCCACGCATTTGTTCACAGAGCTCTTATCGCGGCAAGGCTTAAGGATTCAGAAAATGTAACGGGCGCACTTGTTGACCTTGTCAGTCGCGGAATTTTCTATGATTCACTTATGACTAACCATCACTATAACCGTAGCAGTGCTTACTGTACTGACTTTGCAATCGGTTATCTCGGAGTAGTTCACGAAAGCCTTATTTACTCGAATACGGGCAAGATCGAGCTTCTTCCTGCTGTTCCGCAGTCAGGTTTTGAAATAGGCGAGATTACAGGTATAAAAGCAAGATCGCAGGCAACGGTTGACAGTCTTTCATGGAATCTTAATGATGGTACGGCAACGGCCGTTATTACATCGGATATCGATCAGACCATCACGGTTTCTTGCGGAATTTCCGATAAAACTCAGACAGTTACACTCAAAGCAGGTGAGAGTGTAACGGTTAATTTCTGACAGACATATAAAATCAACCCACGGGATTTCATTTTGATTCCCGTGGGTTTTTCTATGTAGTGATTATTAATAAAGCTTGATTCCGCCAAAGGGTCTGATTGAAAGAACATGGCATGAGCCGTCGCCGTAAACCGCTTCGATCATTGAACGGAAATTTTCGAGCATTTCATTGGGGACGAAAGCCTGAATTGTACCTGCAAAGCCGCCACCGTGAACTCTCCATGCACCTTTTCCTTTAAGCATTTCCTCGCAGAGTGCAAGTGCAACTGAGAGACCCTGCTCCTGAGGAGCTTTAGTTGTGAAAACATTCTGGTTATACATATAGGATGAACGGCCGCTTTCGATAACGATTTCCTTGAATTTGTCAAAATCACCGTTTGTAAGAGCCTCAACCTCAGCCATAGCTCTCTTGTTTTCGTTGTAGAAGTGCATAGCACGAAGGACTGCACGGTCACCGCAAGCTTCTCTTACCTGTCTGATATGTGTCATAAACTCATTTTCGTCAACATCACGAAGAACTTTTTTGCCGAAAACGCCTGCCGCATTCTCCATCTCACCGCGTACTGCCGCATAGTCATCAGTAAGGTCAGCGTGGCTTCCGCCTGTGTCTACAATGCAGAGAGCGTGACCGCAGGACGCAAAGTCAAATTCAACCTTGTTGATTACAGGCTCTGCGGGGTTTTCAAAGTCGATTGTGATGAAGCTGCCGACGGAGCTTGCCATCTGGTCCATAAGTCCGCAGGGCTTGCCGAAGTATTCATTCTCTGCGTACTGTGCAATTTTTGCAACATCAACGGGGGAAACCTTGCCGTCATTATAAAGATGGTTGAGGATTGTGCCGATAAGAACTTCGTAAGCTGCAGATGAAGAAAGACCTGAACCGGCAAGAACACAGCTTGCGCTTGCGGCGTTGAAACCGCCGATGTTATAGCCGTATTTCTTGAAGCCGGCGCACATACCGCGGATAAGACCTGCTGATTTACCGAACTCGTTTTCGTGCGGTTCAAGGTCAGAAATATCAATTTCAATCATACCGTGTCCAAGACTCTTTTCGCAGGCGATAGAGTCGTCTCTTTTGGAAGCGACTGCGACGGTGTCGAGGTTAACGCTTGCCGCAAGAACTTTACCGTGGTTATGGTCTGTATGGTTGCCTCCGACCTCTGTTCTGCCGGGAGCGCTGAAAATTTCGAGAGTGTTGCTGTCTCCGAAAAGCTCAACGAAAGCATCAATAATCTCTGCCTGCCGTGTTTTCTGAGCGGCAACAGCTTCGTCGTTGAGATAAACTTCTTTGAGTCTTGCATCAAACTCACCTGAAGCGATTTTTTCCTTTAACTGAATTGAATTAGCCATTTGCTGATTTCCTCCTGTACTGAATTTTTAAAATCTTGCTTAAAGCAAAGGTTGAAATGCTTATTAAAATAAACAAAAGGATAAACGGAACAAGGAATGCCGCCGAGAGCGGATTGAATACATTTCGTCCGATGAAGGTGTAGGTGATGAGCTGGGGCGCAAAACCTAGAAGCGAAAGGATTATATAATCGCGGTATTTAAAGCCCATTGCACCGTAAAGCTTGCTGACGGGGTTTGGCGGGATACTGGGTATCAGCCTGAAAACAGCAAGAAGCCAGGGGTTTCCTTTGCCGTCGTTTTCGATAACGGTTCTTATCGTGATATTTCGTTTGAGTATGCTCTGAATTGCGTCCGAGCCGACCCGTCTCCCCCAATAATATCTTATTGAGAAAAATGCGGCAAGGCCGAAAAGATTGATGGGTATTGAAAAATATGAAGGGAAAACAGTACTCGTCATTGCGCAGAGCAGAGAGAGGGGATAGAACTGAATCGGAAATACGGATTTAAAAACATAAAGGAAGAGAATGATAACAAGTATGGTCGGCTTGTCATCCATATTTTCAACTGCTTGCTCTGCGTCCCAAAGATACTTTATATATGTCTGATACCACTGCTGAATATGTGTGTTTTTTGAAAGGAAGAGTAAAATGCTAAAAACAATTGCCAGGATTAAAGTCAGGGCAGAAACAGCATATAAAAGTGAACGCAGATGTTCTTCTTTTGTTTTTTTTGCCGCTTTTTTGCTTGTTTTCGGAATATCACTCGCCCCTTTCTTCTATTATTTATTATGCTTTAACCATATTATTATACCTCTTTTTGGCGTATAGGTCAATAGAAAGAATTCTTCGAAAAATGTTGCAATATGACGAACTTGTTTTATTGACTATATGAAATTTTTATGATATGATTTTAGAGGTAAATTATGTAAGAAAAGGGGAATAAATATGGACTACAAAGCAAAGTATCAGGAATGGCTCGGTTTTGACGAGGAAACGAAGGCGGAGCTCCTCGCTATTTCTGACGAAAAAGAGATTGAAGACAGATTTTACAAGGATCTTGAATTTGGTACGGGCGGTCTCCGCGGTGTTATGGGCGCAGGAGCAAACCGTATGAATAAGTATACAGTCAGCAAGGCAACCAAGGGCCTTGCAGACTATCTTCTTGATGAGTATAAAGAGAATATCAGCGTTGCAATCGCTTATGACTCAAGAAATAATTCAGCACTTTTTGCTTCGTATGCGGCAGAGGTTCTTTGTGCAAACGGAATCAAGGTTTTCCTTTATAATACTCTTATGCCTACTCCCGTGCTTTCTTTCACGGTTAAGCATCTCGGCTGTACTGCAGGTATCGTGCTCACAGCAAGCCATAATCCGAAAGAGTATAACGGCTATAAGATCTACGATTCAAACGGCTGTCAGCTCGTTCCGAAGTATGCAAACAAGGTTATCGATTTTGTTAACGCAGTAACCGATATCAAGAATGTTGAGCATATGCCTCTTGAAGAAGCAAAAGAAAAGGGTCTTTTCGTTTCAATCGGTGAAGAAGTTCTCGATGCATTCCTTGAAGCTGTTAAGAAGCAGTCACTCTATGAAGAGAAGTCAGATATCAAAATTGTTTATACAGCTCTTCACGGCACGGGTAATATTCCCGTTCGTAAGGCAATTGCAGGAATGAATGTTTCAATCGTTAAGGAGCAGGAGCTTCCCGATGGCAATTTCTCAACAGTTCGTTCACCTAACCCCGAGGAGAAGGACGCTCTCACTCTTGCTCTTAAGCAGGCTGAGGCAGAGGGAGCAGACCTCGTGTTCGGTACAGACCCCGACTGCGACCGTATCGGTGCAGGTGTAAAGCACGATGGCAAGTATGTTCTTATCACAGGTAACCAGATGGGTGCTTTGCTTGTTAATTTCGTTCTCAATATGAGAAAAGCTGAGCTTAATGAAAAGTCAACTCTTGTTAAAACAATCGTTACAAGCGAGCTTGGCGCAAACATCGCAAGAAAGTTCGGCCTCAATATCGTTGAAACTCTCACGGGCTTCAAATACATCGGCGAGAAAATCAACCAGTACGAAGTAAGCGGTGAAAGAGAATTCGTTATCGGTTATGAAGAGAGCTACGGTTACCTTACAGGTACTCACGCAAGAGATAAGGATGCTGTTGTTTCTTCTCTTCTTGTCTGCCAGATGGCTGCATACTATTTCAATAAGGGTATGACTCTCATCGATGCTCTTAATGAGATTTATGAAGAGTACGGCTTCTATCTTGATGCTCTTGATACATTCACTCTCAAAGGAATCGACGGCGCTCAGAAGATTCAGAGCCTTATGACAGAATTCCGTGAGAACGGAAGCAAGATCTTTGATAATATCAAGGAGGTCTTCGATTTCTCAAAGGGTATCGGCGAGCTCCCGAAGGAGAATGTTCTCAAGTATGTGTTTGACGACGGCTCATGGATGGCAATCAGACCTTCAGGTACAGAGCCGAAGCTCAAGGTTTACTATTCAATTCAGGATGCAAATAGAGATAACGCATATGCCCGTCTCGATACAATCAAAGCAAAGATGAACGAAGTTATCGAAGCATAAAATTTTTGTTGACAAAATGACGGCTGTTATGTATAATATAACGGTCGTCAAGATATGCTGGTGTGGCGAAATCGGCAGACGCAAGGGACTTAAAATCCCTCGGTGGCAACACCGTACCGGTTCAAGTCCGGTCACCAGCACCAAAAAAGAAGTAACTTTTGTCTACCAAAAGTTACTTCTTTTTTTTTATCCAAGCCGCAGGCTTGGCATATCATCACGCGTCAGCGTGTATATCATCGCCGTAGGCGCATATCATCAGCCGGAGGCTGTATTAACTGCAGCTTGATGAGATGCAATGCTTCGCATTGATGATATACCGCAGACAAGCTGCGGATGATATACAAGGCTTTGCCTTGATTGCTTTATAGAATTATGGTATAATCTATTTAACAAACTTGAATTTGACGAAAAGCTATCACGGGAATAAAAGAAGGAGTTTTGGGACTATATGTGGAATGAAATAAAAAATGAAATTGATATCGAAAATTTGATGAAAGAATATAGCTGCTTTCACGATAGCTGTATAGTATCAATAAACTATCATAGCGGAGCATTTGTTAATGATAAGGGTGCTATGGCAAATGGCGGATTGCTTGAGCATAGCATTGAAATGATATTACATAGTCAGTGTAATAAACCTATTGAACTGCGTTTTACGGGAGTAAGAAAATGTAATATTGTTGGCTGGGAGGATAATTATTTCTGCGATATCTCTGGTGCATATTTGAATTTTCATAGCGACCTACTTGCTAAAACACGCGATGGCAATCTGATAGTATGGGCGAATTGGGATGGATTTAATCCCATAAATTATACGGAAGAAAAACCGATTTCCACTAACGGAAAACACAGTACTTATGTAATTGCTGAAAAGTTGTTTTGGAGAATAATCACGGAGAACTAATCTAGAGGACAAATTCCAATTTGACGAGCTTCACTATCGGTAATTTATCTAGGTATCTTATTCTGCATATTTTAAAAAAGCTCTTGAAAATTTTTGCAAAAAGTAGTACAATATTACTTATAATAAAAAACATTCCAAGGAGTAAATTATGGGACTTGCAGCAGCTATTACATCATTCACTGTCGGTTGTTGGATATTGGGAGCATTTCTTGGCTTTCTCAGGGCGCGTAACCGTTCTATTTTAAGACTGGCACTGGTCATTCTCAGCCTCGTTCTTGCTATTTCGTTTAAGGGCGTTGTTGCAGATGCTATACTCGGCGCTAAGATCGACGGAAAACCTCTTCTTGAGTTCGTTGAGCATAAGCTTATCGCGGGAGAAGCATCGATCGATGCCTATGACGGTATGATGAATCTTATAAGAGCTTTTGCACACGTTGTTTCCTTTATCGGACTTTTCAGTATATTAAACTTCCTTACCTGGGCTATTGCCTTCCCTGTTCTTAAGATATTTATCTGGAGAGAAAAAAAGATACTTTCTTTCCTTGGTCCGGTTATCGGATTTGTTCAGGGACTTCTTGTGGCGTTCATCATCTGCGCTCCCCTCTGCTCTCTTATGGTCGAGGCAAACGAGGTGGCAAAGATAGAATACCAGGATGCCGAATTCGTTGAATTTGTTGAGGATGGCGCGATCTCCAAGTTTGCTGACACAGCAAGCGCAAAGGCATATGACGCAACGGGCGGTTGGCTTTATGATCTTATAACACCCGAAAAGATCTTTTCAGAAAAATAAACATAAAAAAGCGGTCATTTTTGACCGCTTTTTTATATGATAGAAATGAAGCTTAGTTTGATTATGCTTCGTTTGCTTTTGCTTCCTTGATGATCTTATCAGCAAGAGATGCAGGAACCTCATCGTATCTTGTGAAGTCGAAGTCAAATCTTCCCCTGCCCTGTGTCATAGCTCTGAGAGCGATAACGTAATCTGTCATCTCAGCGAAAGGAACCTCTGCAAGAACAGCCTGTGTTCCGTTTCCGTCATCGATAGGCTCGATGCCCATAACCTTACCGCGTCGCTTGTTAAGGTCGCCCATAACGTCACCTACGTAGTTATCGGGAATGTA
>JAGAVE010000062.1 GCA_017942105.1 Clostridia bacterium
CTCATTATTTGTGTTACAGTTGTCATGACGAATGGTTAACCTCCTGTCGGTTTTGTCTGAGCAACTTAACTGTAACACAGGTTTTTCCTTTCGTCATTTCTTTTTATTCACTTTGTAACACATCTATTGTAAACCTACAGAAAACGGAAAGCGAAGCCTGCCGATTGAATACCTCATCACGCTCTCAGAATATTATAATGTTTCTTCAGACTATATCCTCGGTCTGAAGAACGAGAAGAACTGAACCGTTTTGCAAGCATTGCAGACGGTTTATTTTTATTGAAAAATCCTTGATTTTCAAGGTCTTTCCGCTCTTTTTTAACATACCTTAAAATACCTTGAAAATCTTATAAAAACCGCTTGACTTTACCACACTAATGTGGTAACATACCGTCATATTCTTTTTAAATGGTGATGATTATGAACATCCGTAACGAAAATATTGATAAGGTTTTTGAGGCTATTCTTTCCCTTGAAAATCTTGATGAGTGCTACCGCTTTTTTGAAGATATCTGCACGATAAAAGAGATTCAGGATATCGCTCAGCGCTATGAGGTTGCACGGCTTCTGACAGACAAGAAAAATTACAACGAAATAACCAAAGCTACAGGCGCATCCAGCACGACGATCACCCGCGTTAACAAATGCCTTATGTACGGTAACGACGGTTATAAAATGGTTATTGAAAGAACCAAGAAGAATTGAGGTGGCAAAATGTTTTTAAGCAATATTCTTAAAAATGAAGAGAAGGCGGTTTTTGCCCTTCGTTCTCTTTACCGCAAATACGGCTACACACCCTTCAAGATGAGCAAGTTTGAGGAATATGATCTTTATGTCCGCAACAAGGATTTCCTCGTTTCAGACAGTGTTATCACCTTCACGGGAATGAACGGAAAGCTTCTTGCTCTCAAGCCCGATGTTACTCTTTCGATCGTTAAAAACACAAAGGATCTTCCCGACACTGTGCAGAAGGTATATTATAATGAAAATGTTTACCGTGTTTCGAAAAACACGCACGAGTTCAAGGAGATTATGCAGACGGGGCTTGAATGTATCGGCGCAATCGGCATTTACGATATTTACGAGGTTATCTCCCTTGCCGCAAAGAGCCTCGGCGCAATCAGCGAAAACTTCGTCCTTGACCTTTCGCATATAGGTATTGTTTCGGCTGTGCTTGATTCAATCGGCTGCAGCAGAGAGACGGGAAAGAAAATCCTTACCTGCATCGGCGAAAAAAATCAGAGCGGTATTGAGAAAATCTGCGCAGAAAATAATATCTCCGGCGAGGATTGCGAAAAAATAGTTTCTCTCGTCGGCACATACGGCAGGATTGAGAAGGTTATCCCTGAGCTTCGTGCAATCTGCGACACACCTGAGCTTAAATCATCTCTCGCAGAATTCGAAAGCATCTGTGCCCTCCTCATTTCAAGCGAATTTTCAGATAAAATCAATATTGACTTCTCAATTGCTACGGATATGAGATACTATAACGGTGTTGTTTTCCAGGGCTTTGTTGAAAATGTTCCGACGGGCGTTCTTTCGGGCGGTCAATACGATAATCTTATGAAGAAAATGGGCAGAAAATCAGGCGCAATCGGCTTTGCCGTTTACCTTGATACTCTTGAAAGGCTCAACCTCGTTGAAAAAAAATACGATGTTGATTGCATCCTTCTCTATGACGAAAGCACTGAGCCTGCAGACCTTGCAAACGCTGTCAACAAGCTCATCGCAGACGGCAGAGAGGTTATGGTGCAAAAGGCTGTGCCCGAAAATATAAAATACAAACAGCTTCTTAAAATCAACGGAAAAGAGGTGGACGAGCTTGAAAACAATGATTAATGTCGCTTTGCCCAAGGGCAGACTCGGCGAAAAGGTTTACGATATGTTTGAAAAATCAGGCTATGAGTGCCCGTCCATCAAAGAGGTTAACCGTAAGCTTATTTTTGAAAATGAAGAAGCAGGCGTCCGCTATTTCTGGGTAAAGCCGTCGGATGTTGCAATCTATGTTGAAAGAGGCGCCGCTGATATCGGCGTCGCAGGCAAGGATATTCTTCTTGAATATGCTCCCGATGTCTACGAGCTTCTTGATATGAACCTCGGCAAATGCCGTATGGCTGTCGCCGCCAAGAAAGACTTCCGTGACAATACGGAAAACACCCTTCGCGTTGCGACGAAATTCCCTAACATCGCAAAGGACTATTACAGCAAAAAGGGACGCGACATCGACATTATCAAGCTCAACGGCTCAATCGAAATCGCTCCGATACTCAACCTTTCCGATGTCATTGTTGATATCGTTGAAACAGGAAAAACCCTTCTTGAAAACGACCTTGAGCCGAAAGAAACGATCGTTCCCATCAGCGCAAGGCTTATTGCAAATAAATCAAGCTTCAAATTCAAAATGGAGCAGATCGAAAATATCAAAAACAGTCTGAAAGCTCAGGTGAAAACAGATGATTAAAATTATGAAATACGGCGAGGTTGACAACAAGGATATCTTTGCTCGCGGTACTGCCGCAACAAGCGTTGAAGACATCGTTGCAGGAATTATAGAAAATGTTAAAGCAAACGGCGACAAGGCTTTGTTTGAATACTGCGAAAAGTTTGACAAAGCAAAGCTCTCAACTCTTGAAGTTTCTGCAGAAGAAATCGAAGAGGCTTTCAATACAGTTGAACCGAAGTTTGTTGAAATTATAGAAAAAGCCGCCGTAAATGTAAGAGAGTTCCACTCCCGTCAGGTCAGAAACAGCTTCATCCTCAACGAGAAGGACGGCGTTGTTATCGGCCAGAAGGTTCTTCCGATTGAAAAGGTCGGTCTTTATGTTCCCGGCGGTACTGCAGCTTACCCCTCAACAGTTCTTATGGACAGCATTCCTGCAAAAATTGCAGGCTGTAAGGAAATCGTTATGGTAACTCCTCCGAATTCCGAAGGCAAGGTTAACCCCGTTATCCTCGCCGCCGCAAAGATTGCAGGTGTTGACCGTATTTTCAAGCTCGGCGGTGCTCAGGCCGTTGCCGCTCTCGCTTACGGAACAGAAAGCGTGCCGAAGGTTGATAAAATCGTCGGACCGGGCAACGCTTTCGTTGCAGAGGCAAAGAAACAGGTTTTCGGCATGGTTTCAATCGATATGATTGCAGGGCCGTCTGAAATCCTCGTCGTTGCAGATAAGACCTGCAACCCGAAATTTGTTGCCGCAGACTTGCTCTCTCAGGCTGAGCACGATAAAATGGCAAGTGCTGTGCTTGTGTGTGACGATATGGACTTTGCCGAAGCTGTCAGCGCAGAGCTTGAAAGGCAGATTCCGCTTCTTCCCCGCGAAGAAATCGCAAGAACTTCAATCGACAATAACGGAAAAATCATCGTTGCCGACGACCTTCTCAAAGCAATTGATATTGCAAACGAAATTGCTCCCGAGCACCTTGAGCTTTGCATGGATAACCCGTTTGATTACCTCGATAAAATCAAGCACGCAGGTTCAATATTTATGGGCAAATACTGCCCTGAGGCTCTCGGCGACTACTTCGCAGGCCCGAACCACACACTGCCGACGAGCGGTACGGCTCGCTTCTCGAGCCCGCTCTCCGTTGACGATTTCGTGAAGAAAACTCAGTACACTTACTATACGAGAGAGGCGCTTTCAAAGGTTGCGGAGGATGTTGCTTTCTTTGCAGAAAAGGAAGGACTTTCAGCTCACGCAAGAAGCGCAACAATCAGATTTGAGGAAAACAAATGAGCAGATTTTTCAGCAAAAAATACTCTTCCCTTGAAGCCTACACCCCCGGTGAACAGCCCAAGGATATGAAATATATCAAGCTTAACACAAACGAGTCTCCGTTTCCTCCTTCGCCGAAGGTTACGGAATATGCAAAGGCTGAGAGCGAAAAGCTCAATCTCTATTCCGACCCCGAAAGCCGTGTTCTTACTCAGAAGGCGGCAGACCTTTTCGGCGTTAAGTACGAAAACATTCTTATGACCAACGGCTCGGACGAGATTCTTAACTTTGCATTTATGGCTTTCTGCGATAATGAAAAAGGTATCGCCTTCCCATCAATCAGCTACGGTTTTTATCCCGTTTTCGCAGAGCTCAACCACATTCCGTATAAGGAAATCCCTCTCAAGGATGATTTCAGCATTGATGTTGAGGACTACTGCAATATCGGAATGAATATTGTTATCGCAAACCCCAACGCCCCAACAGGACTTGCCCTGACTGCAGACGAGATTGAAAAAATCGTTGTAACAAACAAGGACAGCGTTGTTATCATCGATGAAGCGTATGTCGATTTCGGCGCAGAAAGTGTTGTTCCTCTTACCAAGAAATACGACAACCTTCTCGTTACGCAGACTTTCTCAAAGTCACGCTCTCTTGCAGGTGCAAGGCTCGGCTTCGGCATCGGTAACGAGGCTCTCATCGCAGACCTTAATACAATCAAATATTCAACCAATCCCTATAATGTTAACCGTATGACCTCTGCGGCAGGTATTGCGGCTATTGAGGACAACGATTACTATATGGCAAACTGCAGAACGATTGCAGAAAACAGAGAGTACACAAAAGCTGAGCTTCAAAAGCTCGGATTTGAAACTCTCGATTCAAAATCAAACTTTATTTTTACTCGTTGCGATAAAATCGGCGGCGGTGAATTTTACCTCACTCTTAAGAAGATGGGTATACTCGTCCGTCATTTTACGAAGCCTCTCATCAGCGATTATGTCAGAATAACAATCGGCACAAAAGAGCAGATGGATGCGCTTCTTGAAGCAACCAAAAAAATACTTGAGGTGAAATAAATGAGAACAAGCGAAATCAAAAGAGACACTGCAGAAACAAAAATCAGCCTCACCCTCGACCTTGACGGAACAGGCAAGAGCGAGCTTGCAACAGGCTGCGGCTTCCTTGACCATATGCTCACCCTTTTTGCAAAACACGGCAGGTTTGACCTTACGGTAAACTGCGACGGCGATGTTAATGTTGATGACCACCACACGGTTGAGGACATCGGCATCTGCCTCGGCAAGGCTTTCAGCGAAGCCCTCGGAGATAAGAAAGGCATCGTGCGCTACGGAAACTTCATCCTTCCGATGGATGAGGCTCTCATTATGTGCGCGGTTGATATTTCGGGCAGAGATTACCTCGCTTATAACCTCGAAATCCCGACGCAGAAGGTTGGTACATTTGACACGGAGCTTGTTGAGGAATTCATGCTCGGATTCGTCAGAAACGCAGGCATTACTCTTCACATCGCTCAGCTCAGCGGCACTAACTCGCACCACATTATTGAGGGCACATTCAAGTGCCTTGCAAGAACATTGCGTCAGGCGGTTAACATTGACGAAAATTTCAAGGACGAAATCCCGTCCACTAAAGGTGTTTTATAATGATAGCAATAATCGACTACGGCGTTGGCAACCTTTTTTCTCTTAAAAGCTCGTTCAACGCTATCGGCGCAGATGTCGCCGTTACGGACAGCGAAGAAATCATTCGCTCCGCAGATAAAATAATCCTCCCGGGCGTCGGCGCTTTTTCAGACGCAATTGCAAAGCTCCGCGCGACGGGACTTGATAAAGTCCTCATCGACGAGGCGAAGAAGGGCAAGCCCGTTATGGGTATCTGCCTGGGTATGCAGATGCTTTTTGAAAAAAGCTTCGAATACGGCGAATACGACGGTCTCGGTCTTCTTAAGGGTAATGTTGTCGGAATGCAGGGTGTTCTTCCCGAAGAGCTGAAAATTCCTCATATCGGCTGGAATGCGCTTCATTTCAGGCAGAAGGACTGTCCTCTTTTCAGATACATTAAAGAGGACGACTGCGTTTATTTTGTTCACTCATATTTCGCAGAGGACTGCGACGAAAGCGTTGCAGCAACGACTGAATACGGCAAAGAGCTTACGGCCGCCGTTGCATATAAAAACATTTACGGCTGTCAGTTCCACCCTGAAAAAAGCGGTGATGTCGGCCTGAATATCCTCAGAGCATTTTGTGAAACGGAGGCAGAATGATGAATATTTTTCCCGCGATTGACCTTTACGAGGGTGCTGCCGTCCGTCTGTTCAAAGGCGACTACAACCAGATGACGGTTTACGATAAAAACCCTCTCAACATAGCAAAAAAGTTTGAAGAATACGGCGCTGAGTTTCTTCATATGGTTGACCTTGAAGGCGCAAAGACAGGACTTACACCCAACCTTGAAACGATTGAAAACATAGTTAAAAACACATCACTCTTTGTTGAGCTCGGCGGCGGAATCCGTTCAATGGAAACTGTTGAAAAGTATCTTTCAATCGGTGTTTCCCGTGTAATTCTCGGCACTGCCGCAATCACGGACGAAGCTTTCCTCGACGAAGCAATCGCAAAATACGGTGAAAAAATTGCCGTCGGCGTGGATATCAAGGACGGCTTCGTTGCCATCAAGGGCTGGACAGAAAAATCTCAGTACACCTTCGAGGATTTCTGCAAAAAGATGCAGGACAAGGGCGTTAAAACCCTTATCTGCACCGACATTTCCAAGGACGGCGCAATGAAGGGAACGAACAGAGAGCTTTATAAAACTCTCAGCGAAAAGCTCAGCCTTGACATTATCGCTTCGGGCGGAGTTTCAACAATCGACGACATCAAAGCTCTTCGCGAAATGAACCTTTACGGCGCAATCATCGGCAAAGCGTACTATACAAACGCGATAGACCTGAAAGAAGCAATCGAGGTGGCAAAATGATTACAAAAAGAATTATCCCCTGCCTCGATGTCAAGGACGGCAGAGTTGTCAAAGGCGTAAATTTCCTCGGTCTTGCGGATGTTTCCTCTCCCGTCAAGCTTGCAGAGTTTTACTCATCCTGCGGTGCAGACGAGCTTGTTTTTTACGATATAACTGCTTCTGCTGAGGGCAGAAGGCTCTTTACGGATATTCTGACCGAAGTTGCAAGCAAGGTGTTTATTCCACTTACCGTCGGTGGCGGTATCAATACCGTTGATGACTTCGACCGTGTTCTTAAATGCGGAGCAGACAAGGTCAGCGTCAACTCAGGTGCAATCCGTAATCCTGAGCTTGTGCGTGAAGCAGCTCACAAATACGGCGACCAGTGCGTTGTTCTTTCAGCAGATGTGAAGAGGGTTGACGGCGAATTCCGCATCTTCGCTAAGGGCGGCCGCGAGGACACGGGAATGGAAGCTATTTCTTGGATTAAAAAATGTGTCGGAATGGGCGCAGGCGAAATTGTTGTTAACAGCATCGATACCGACGGCGTTAAGCAAGGCTTCGACCTCGAGATGCTTGAGGCAGTCTGCGACGCAGTCAATGTCCCCGTAATCGCATCGGGCGGTGCGGGCTGCATAGATGACTTTACGAAGCTTTTCAAGGCTTTGCCTAAGGTTGACGCAGGGCTCGCGGCTTCAATCTTCCATTTTGGGGAAGTTGAAATCAAAGACCTGAAAAAAGAACTCAGAAAAAATGATATCATAGTGAGGTTATAAAAAATGAATTTGGATGAATTGAAATTTGACGAAAAAGGACTTATCCCTGCCGTTGTCGTTGACGCAAAGAGCAAGAAGGTTCTTACCGTTGCATATATGAACAGAGAAAGCCTTGAAATCAGCATAAAAGAAAAGCGCACCTGCTTCTGGTCCCGTTCGCGTCAGGAGCTCTGGCGCAAGGGCGAAACAAGCGGCAATGTTCAGAAAATCGTCAGCATAACCGCCGATTGCGACAAGGACGCTCTTACCGTAGTTGTTGAAAAAGAAGGCCCTGCCTGCCACCTCGGCACAGATTCCTGCTTCAACAACATTGTATGGGAAAATGACGAGCTGAGCGAATTCTCTTACGAAGGACTTCTCAAGCTCATTGAGGGCAGAAAGATAAACAAGCAGGAAGGCTCATACACAACATATCTTTTTGAAAAAGGTTTGGATAAAATCCTTAAAAAAGTCGGCGAAGAGTCAACTGAGGTTATCATCGCCGCCAAGGATAACGATAAGAGAGAAACCGTATACGAAATCGCAGACCTCGCTTACCATGTTATGGTGCTTATGATCGAGATGGGAATTTCTCTTGAAGATATCTTTGACGAGCTGGCTTCCCGCCATGTTATTGACCATAAGGTCAAGCAGGAAAAAAGCACTGCACAGTAAAAAGCAAAAAGAAAGGAGCTGTAAAAACGGCTCCTTAATTTTTTATACGGTAATAAATCCTGAAGCACCCCGTCAAATTCGGATTTGTAGGGGTGATACTATTTTTGCACAATCTATATATGTGCGCGTAGGGACCGGCCTCCCGGACGGTCCGCAAATTTTGCTGATAAACGGACGGTCGAGGACGCCCGTCCCTACAACATTGATTGATGTGTATCCGTAGGGTTCGATGCTCTGCGACGAACCGTTAATTCTGCGATATTTCACGGCGTGTCGCAAGCGTCACCCCCTACGAGAACGATTTAAGACAGGTATTAAAAATCTGCGTCACAGACTCTCAACTATTCATTACTATCTCTTATCTATTATCTACAAACCCGAATTTATCGGAATGATCGGATATAAAAAAGGAGCTGTTTTGCAGCTCCTTTTTTCTATGAATTTAAAATCGGGAGTCCGTTTTCATCCCAACGGACGGTTCTTTTTCTTGCACTTCTGCAGGGATCATATAGCGAATCCTCGTGGGAATAACCGCATTTACCGTCAAAGCATTTTTTATCCCTTGAATGGTAGATGAAAACCCAGTTTCCGTATTCATCCTTGACAAAGCAGTTGTGTCCCGGGCCGTACTCTTTATAAAGGTCATCCGAGGTCAGCAGAGGATAGTCAAGCTTCGTCCAGCTTGCAGTGTCAAGAAGGTCAGCGCCCTCGTCTGCATACATCATTCCGATGCAATATTCAGGTCCCGTTGCCGAGGCTGAAAAAGCAAGGTAAACCTTTCCGTTTTCAATCATAACGGCAGGACCTTCATTGACGGGAATTCGCACCTTTTCCCAATCGTATTCGGGCTTTGTCAGAAGAACTGCCGGGGAGGTAGCTTTCCAAGGCTCCTTCGGGTCAACCGTTGCGATATAGACATTTGAGTTTCCGTCCGTCTGAGCCCACGCAACATAGCTTTTTCCGCCCGATTCAAAATATGTCATATCAAGCGAAAACCAGCGGAAGGAGAAATCATCGCCCTCGCAAGCCTGAAAACGGCCTTTATCTGTCCAGTTATCATTATAAGGGTCATCGCCCTCGCAGGCAATCACATGGCATCGGATATCCCAGACATTGTCCGAACTGTCGCTCGCCGCGAAGTAGACATACCATTTGCCGTCGATTTCGTGGATTTCGGGAGCCCAGATATAACGGTGAGCCGTCGGTGTATCCTTTTCGTCCCAGATAACCTTTTCCTCTGCGTCCTTTAGCCCGTCAACCGTACGCGATCTGCGAAGAACAATTCTGTCGTAGCCTTCCGCATCTGCCGCACCGTACATCGGATAGGATGCCGTGAAATAATACCAGCCGTCACTACCCTTTGTTATATACGGATCGGCTCTGTTTTCAATTAAAATGTCTGTTTTTTTTTAGCCATTAAACCGCCTTCTTCTTTGAGCGCCTGAATGTCTCTTACGAGATAGTCAATCTTTGTATAAATCCAGCCGAGAGCTTCAACGATTTTATAAAGAAGCCTCTTAAGAATATTGCCGAAGGATTTTTCGTTGTATTCTTCGGTGCGCTTGATCGTAACGGTATCGAGAAGCTCGCTGTTGTCTCCTCTGCGTGTTTCAAGCACCATTGTGTCGCCGTTAAATTCGAGCGTTGTGTATGTTGTTACATCGTTTTCGAGGAAGCTGTATGCAAGATGCTCAGCTTCGTAGCTTTCATTTGTCGGTCTGCCGCAGTTTGAGTTTGAGTTAAGGTAGAGGACACCTTCAGGGTTAACAAATGTTTCTCCGCTCGGCGCCTCCTGTTTAACCTTGTTATTGTTCATAAAATGCGAACGGCCCTGAGAATGGGTGTGTCCCGTTATGACAAGGTCAAGGTCGTATGACTCGAAGATAGGAGCAAAAATCGTTTTGAGAAGGATTTCCGTTTCCATATCGCCGATGCTGTCGCCTGCGCCGTAAATACCGTGGTGCACAACGCCGATTCTCCACTTTGCATCGGGATTGAGCTTGACTGCCTCTTTTGCCATAGCCTCGTGGTCGGGTGCGTTACCTGATGTTGAATCAAAGAAAAGATAAAGAACATCACCGTAACGGAACCAGAAATCACGGTCAAGACCTCTGAAATTCTTGCCGTAATATTCATTGGGCATATTCGTATAATAATTATACATCATACCCTTTTTATCGTGATTACCGATAGCAAGCGCCATAGGAAGCGAACGGAGAGTTTCGGGCATAAGAAGTGTCTGCCACTCTTCTGCGGTCTCGCCCGTTGAAGTATTATCTCCGGGGGAAACAAGATAGCTGATGTCCGGATTTTTCTCAGTTGCTTCAACGAGAATATTGTTCCAGCGATTGCCGTCTTCCTTCTGTTCCTTGCCGCCGTCATAGAAAGTTTCTGTTATTTGAATATCTCCGATAACAAGAGCCTTGTGGCTTCCGAAAGACTTCGTTTCATACTTCTTGACAGCGCTCCAGCCGTTATCCGTATACCACTGATAGTAATAAGCCGTATGCTCTTCAAGTCCCGTGAGAGTTACACGGCAGACGAGTTGAAGCTCGTTCTCCGCGGGAGTTGCTTCGCCCTCAAAAAGAGTTGCATCTGACATATCCGCATTCTTCGAAAGCCTGACCTGAGCTTTTGCCGTCGCTTTATCAGCGTGCCAGCAAAGGCTGACCTGCGTTTCGTCTGCGCCGACATTGAGCGTTGGGAGCGTGTTTTCATCAATAAGGGAGTTATAATAAGCCTCCCATTCGCTTTCGTTGAGTTTTTCCGAAAGCTCTGTTGCCTGAGACATTGTACCAAGTTGCATAAGCATTAAGACACTCATAAAAATCGATAATACCTTTTTCATGATTCCCTCCATAAAAATTTGTAACGACTTATCTTACCACTTTAAATATAAAAAGTCAAAGAAATTAACGAAAGTTTTTAAAAAATCTTTAAAATTTTTCTGCAAATTCACTAATATATATTTTGTTGCGCCGCTCCTCGGCTTCTGCTATAATCAAATAAATAAAATAACGGAGAGATACTATGGGCTTAATTAAAACGGGACTTGCAAGCGTTACTTTCAGAAACAAAAGCATTGATGAAATCATTTCTCTTTGCAAAAAAGCAGGCATCGGCTTCATCGAATGGGGCGCTGATGTTCATATAAAAACAGCCGACGACGCAAGAAAGGCAAAAAGGCTTTGTGACGAAGCAGGAATATCCATCCCCTCTTATGGCAGTTATTACAAGGTCGGTTGCGGCGACGAAGTCCAATGGCTCTCACTCTGCGAAAATGCAAGGATTATGGGCGCCCGTTCAATACGCGTCTGGCTCGGAGAAAAAAACAGCGAAGACACGAGTGAAAAAGAATATGCAACTCTCATCGAAGACTTAAAAAAAATCTGCGAAAAAGCAGCAGAATACGAGCTTCTCGTCTGCCCCGAATGCCACGACTATACATTCAACAACGATACCTCGGCATTTCTTAAAATAAGCCGCGACCTGAATATGCCGAATTTCAAAACATATTTTCAATCAAGATACTTCCGTATGGACTACGACCTTGACAGAATAGAAAAAACCTTTGACCATATTGAAAACATCCATATTTCATATTCCGACCTTAAAAAAGAGCAGGCAGACAAAGAGAAAAACGAGGACTACATTGATATTCTTCTGAACAGATTTAAAGATAAAAACTACAGCGGAATCGTATTTATCGAGTTTACTGAAAAAGCCGAGGAAGAAAGCTTGCTTCGGGATGTTGAAAGATTAAGAAAAATCTTATAAACAACCCAACTCAACCAACGGTATGTAGACTTTCCCCCTGATGCTGATTATGATAGAGATGAAAGGAGGCAAAATAATGGACCAGGCAAAAATCGGCAGATTCATTGCTGAGCGCAGAAAAACGGCGGGTCTTACTCAGATGCAGCTCGCAGAAAAGCTCAGCATTACGGACAGAGCCGTTTCCAAATGGGAAACGGGCAGGTCATTGCCCGATTCATCGATAATGCTTGAGCTTTGCAAGGAGCTTAACATCACTGTCAACGATTTATTATCAGGGGAGGTTGTTACAATGGAAAACAACAATAAGGAAACAGAAAAAAATTTACTTGCACTTGTCAGAGAAAAAGAAAATGCTGATAAACGATTGCTCAACATTGAAATCGTCTTAGGTTTTATCACATCAATATTTTTTATGACGCTCATCTTCGTTGCAAGCTTTGTTGAGATGCAGAATTGGATCAGAATTTTACTCATCGTCGTAGGGATGGTATTGTTTGCCGTCGGCATAGGGTACTGCTTAAAAATCGAACAGACAGCAGGCTATTACGAATGCAGTGAATGCGGAAACAAAT
The DNA here is from genome assembly GCA_017942105.1 of Clostridia bacterium. Classification (GTDB taxonomy): domain Bacteria; phylum Bacillota; class Clostridia; order Oscillospirales; family Acutalibacteraceae; genus CAG-488. Next base: position 12,472 of record JAGAVE010000062.1, read on the forward strand.
ATGTTCCGTCTTTTAAAAGCGTTTTGTTTGCAATGCACCTCAACAGAACACGATACCTGAAATGCCCTGAATGCGGCAAACGCTCGTGGCAGAAAAAAGTAATCAGAAAATAATGAAATCCGAACCCGTTGCTTTTAACAATGAGTTCGGATTTTTTGTGCCGTAAAAAATTAACCCTGCTTGAGAATCATATACCAACTGCCGATAAAACGGAAAACCTTCATTATCGGTGCAAAAATTTTGTATTTTATTTCACCGTCAAGCAGTTCATTAAATTTCAGATTTTCAAGAACCACTCTTTCCCGAAACAGCATATCAACCGCCTGGCTGTTATAGGAACGGAACTTTGTTTTATTATCTATTGAATAAAACCGCTGACCAAGCTGTCCGTCTTCGGTGGAACGCATAGAATTAAGGAAATTTATTCTGCCGCCTGAAAGTATCAGGGCAGGCTCTGTTTTTGAAGAACCGTCGTGTCCGACATTAACAAATGTTGCCGTACTGTCTTCCGTTTTCAAGAAAGATTTTGCACCGTAGATAAATGTGTTGAAAACAGTTATATCTTCGCAGTCTTTGAGATTTATAAAAGTCGTCTGAATTCTTCCCGTAGGGATGAAAAAGAAATTAAAAATATTCTCTTCTTTTATTCTGTTTTGGGTTTCAGGCAAATCAAAAGACGAATAGCCGTTTCGCGGAAGCGTATTTGCATTCTGATGGCAAGCCTCAATTATGCTACTTTTGCAGTTTTTTAAATCAAACATTCCTTCGATACAGCAGCCTATGACTTTTTTTAGAAAGGCATTTTTACAGCCGTCAAGCTCAATGCCGATTGTTGCAAGCGTGATCGTGCAGTTAGTTACATAAACATTGTCGTACTTGCTGTAAACAGCAGGCGATGTCTTTTTATAATCACCGCTTTCATCAACAGGATTGTTTAACGGATAGTCGATTCTCAATCCATTCAAGCCTGCTCCGTCTCCGTTAAGAGTTATAAGAGGCTTGTCTGTTTCGTTGTAACCGTAACAAGAGATGATCAATGTGCCTTTACTGCAGCCGCTCTGGCAACGAACAGGAACACTTGAAGACCCTCTCAGCTCAACACCCGCAGGAACGGCTACAGGCTTATCGAGACGGTAAAGACCCGCGGGAAGATATACCACTCCGCCCGTTTTTTCGGCTTCATCGAGCTTTTTCTGTAACTCGGCAGAGATATCGGTTTTTCCCGTTTTATCCGCCTCAACGATATAGAGATTGCTGTTTGGTTTTTGATATGTAATGTGATAATCAGGAGAAAACGAGGATGTATCTGCCATATATTTTTTTATAGGCTCACCGTCCCAATGCCCCTTCACTTTTCCTTTTGTTTCAACATTGGTTAATTGTATTGAACTGTAGTCCTCCTGAAGAATTGCATAAACACTGCCTTCAACCGAACTGTTGGCAATTCCTAATCCCCATGTCTTGCCTCGGCGGTTCACCGAATACCGTGAAACATAAATTCCGTAATCACAATCTGTAATTCTCAAATCCACGAATGAGCCGCTGAATGTATAACGGAAGCCCGGCTTAAAAATAATACCGCAAATCATATCCGACACTTCAACATCCGAAAAATTAGGCCATTCAAGGTCTCCTATAACTAAACCGTATCCGTTCTTTCTTGTGTATTTATCAAGCTTTTCCCTATCGGGTGCGTTAAACTTTTCCCCTGCATTTGACCAGTATCTGTTTGAGATATAAAGCGTTTTGATAGTATCAACATCTGCGCTGTTATACATATTTAAGCCCTCATAAAGGCAAGTGCCCTTAACATTTTCAATGTTCATCATTTCATGGCATTCCCTAACACCAAGTTCGCACTGAGAGCTGCCGCCAATGCCTCTGTATGAATTAATAAGCGTGCAGTTTTTTATTGTCTGAAGCATATAGTCATCATTGCCTTCAACATAGAAGGTATACGGATAAGGCTTGACATTTTCGATATCCTGCTCAGGATACCAGACAGTAAGACCGACCGCACCCGCACTCGCACCAACCGTAAAAAGAGAAGGCCTCATCTCTCTGCTGCTTTCAACATCGGCGATTATAACCGTTCCGTAATCCGAACCCTCGTCAGGGTCCTGATATTCACCGCGAAGTGTTACAAATTTTTGTATATATATATTACCCGTGACTCTGTATTCGCCCTTCGGCAACCATACTGTTCCTCCGCCGTTGGCAAAGCAATCGTCAATCGCCCTCTGAATAATTGCAGTCACATCCTCTTTACCCGAATTATCCGCATCATACGGTGCCTCGGTTACGACGATATCAGCAATAACAACATCATCAGTTGGGTAAACAGTTTGGATAATAACCGGCGACTGCACAACTTCCTTTGCAAGGCAAGGAATCGCAAAACCGACCGCAATAATTAACGATAGCAAACCTGCGATTATTCTTCTCATCGTTTTCCCTCCGAAAATCTTTGTTTATTGAACACAATGCCAATTTGCTCTCCTGTCTTCTGAATCATTATAACATCCGACTAAAACAAAAGCAACAAAAACCTCCGGCATCTAATCCGATGCCGGAGGTTTGCTGTTCTTATTAATCTCGGTTCAGTTTACTGTAACCAAGGATGCTTATTTTACCTCGATCTCGTGAATCCAGCCTTCGGGAGCTTCGATTCTGCCCATCTGGATACCCGTAAGAGTATCATACAGTTTCTTTGTAATCGGGCCCATATCATCCATTCCGCTCGGGAAGCAGATTTCATTGCCGTGGTCAACAACCTTGCCTACGGGTGAGATAACTGCGGCTGTACCGCAAAGACCGCACTCAGCAAAATCCTTAACCTCTTCAAAGAAAACTTCTCTTTCTTCAACCTCCATACCGAGATACTCTTTTGCAACATAGCAAAGAGAGCGTCTTGTTATGGAAGGAAGAATTGTATTTGACTTCGGCGTTACAAGCTTGCCGTCCTTGGTAATAAAGATAAAGTTAGCTCCGCCCGTTTCTTCAACCTTTGTTCTTGTTGCAGAGTCAAGGTACATATTCTCATCATAGCCCTGCTCGTGAGCGTCAACGATTGCGTACATACTCATAGCATAGTTAAGACCTGCTTTGATATGACCTGTTCCGTGAGGTGCTGCTCTGTCGAAATCGCAAACACGAAGAGTGATCGGCTTTGCGCCGCCCTTGAAATACGGGCCGACGGGTGTTGCGAAAATACGGAACTGATACTCTGTTGCAGGCTTAACACCGATAACAGGATTGCTACCGAACATAAACGGACGAAGATACATCGTTGCACCCGAGCCGTACGGCGGAACAAAATCTGCGTTTGCGGCAACGACCTGCTCAACAGCCTTTATAAACTCATCCTCAGGGAAAACAGGCATCTGCAATCTCTTTGCGCTGTCTGCCATTCTTTTTGCGTTAAGGTCGGGGCGGAAGGTTACGATTCTGCCGTCCTGAGTACGGTATGCCTTCAAGCCCTCAAAAACTGTCTGGGCATACTGAAGAACACCTGCACACTCGCTGATGACAACATTTGCGTCCTCAGTAAGTCCGCCTTCATCCCATGCGCCGTCCTTAAATTTTGAAACATATCTTTTGTCGGTTTTGATATAGCCAAAACCTAAAGCTGACCAATCAATATTTTTGTTGCTCATATTTTTTCCTCCGTTTTATAACAAATTTAACTTCTTCCGGCTCCGCTCTGAATGTATCGAAGCCGTCAGCGTCTTTCAAGAAAGATTGTTTAAGTATAAACACCATTTTAACGGATTTGCAGATAGTTTGTCAAGTGTTTTTTAATGAAGCGCCGGAGTGTTTCGTTTAAATCTATAACCGAAGCGGCCGTAAAGAATTTCATCTGCTTGGTTGACGCAATTTTCTTATTATGTTATACTTTCTGCAATATTAATATCTCTTAAAAAAGATGCTTTTTGGGTGATTGTATGAATAGCAACCGCAAATGTTACGCAGTGAAAAACAAAAATGAAAATATCAGGGCAGAATCCCGCTCCGGAAGAGTTTTCACAGCTATTTCAGATTGGGTTCTTGACAATGGCGGCGTGGTATACGGTTGCGTTATGAGTGATGCCTACACCGCGGAACACATCCGAGCGGTAACAAAGATCGACAGAAACCGTATGCGCGGTTCAAAATACATTCCAAGTCATATAAACAATTGCTACTCTCTCTGCGCAGAAGATTTATCAACCGGAAGGCAAGTTCTTTTCAGTGGAACTCCTTGTCAGATTGATGCTTTAAAAAACTTTCTTTCCGTAAAAAAAGTAGACACAACCAATCTTCTGACAATGGATCTCATCTGCCACTCTGTTGCTTCACCAAAGCTATGGAGAAAATATGTCGACCACTTGTCTCAAGGAAAAAGAATCGACTGCGTTGATTTCAGAGACAAGAAAAATTTTGGTTGGGTTGCACACAAGGAAACCATCGTTGTCGAGGGCGTAGAAATTTCTTCCAACGGTTTTTCGGATATCTATTATTCAGACCTTGCCTACCCTCTTCATTGTTTTAAGTGCTATTACAAAAATTGCAACCGCGTTTCCGATATCACAATTGGCGACTACTGGGGGATTGATAAGCTCGACCCCGAATTTTTTGATAACAAAGGAATCTCTTTAGTGATGCTGAATTCAGAAAAAGGTGAAGACGCTTTTTCTGCTTGTTCGAAAGAGCTTGAAATCAGGGAGCATTATCTTATAGACAGCCTACAGCCCCCTCTTGTTCATAATTATGTAATTCCTAAAAACAGAACCCGTTTTTATAAATCCCTCAATCGTGATAATTTTGATATCCTTCTAAAAAAATTCATCAAACGACCCGAACTTATTTACACAAAAATAATTTCAATCGCTTTAAAAATCGTAAAAAGGTGATATCTGAATGAACAAAGACATTATCCTATTTGACAAAAAAGAAAATTGTTGCGGTTGTTGGGCTTGCTCAAACATCTGCCCTCAAAAGGCAATCAAAATGTACGAAGATGCTGAGGGTTTTCTTTTCCCCTCAATCAATCTAGACCTTTGTGTTTCGTGCCGCCTCTGTGAGCAAGTCTGCCCTATGAAAAAACGCAAGGCACTGTCTGAACAAAAGCAAAATCAACCTCATGTCAAAATCATCAATTTCAGTATGGATGACAATTACGGTGCAGTTATCGCAGGTGCTTGCCTTGAAAATGCAGTAAAATCCATAGTGAGCGACCATAACATCGTCGAAACAATAACATACGATGCATCATACACCAAACCGTCCTTTAAGAAAAAATTGTATGCAGAAAAAACGGCGTGGGTTGATCTGTTCAAGGTTTTCCTACGAAAAATTCATTTAATAAGCGCAGAGCAAAAAGAGTCTGATCCTAATCCTTTCAAAAAAGTTGTTTCCACCTCTCCGTTGAGGAATCATAGATATAACCGTTTCAGGTGCAACTTTCTGAATATGACTAAACCCGAAAACGATATCACTCTCTCGGAGTGCCGCGATAACATCAAAGCTCTTATCTGCGGAAGCGATATTGTTTGGCATCCCAACCTTATCAAAAGAAACCAAGCTAAAGCTTTTTATCTTAACTTTGGCAACGAAAACGCAAGGCGCATTTCCTACGCAGCTTCTCTCGATTGCTTTAACGATGAGACCTTGTATGAGCATAAAAGTGAATATAAGAAACGATTAAAATCATTTGATTACATTTCTGTCCGTGAACAGTGCAATGTAGATTTCATAAGCTCCGTTTCCAAAAAAGATGTTTCTCTTTGCTGTGACCCTGTTTTTCTTTTTGACAAGAATTTCTTTAATAGTATGATTTCTTCTTCGGAAGAGCCTATCACAAACGATAAATACATCTATGTTTATATCCTAAGTCATAACGAAAAAATAGCAGAATACGCAACCCGAATCGCAAAAGAAAAAAATTTAAAAATTCTCTTCTATTCTGAATCTCAGAACGATTTCGGTGAATACGGTATAAACTGTTCCGCCGACGGACCCGCAGAATTCCTTCAGAGAATTAAAAACGCAGAGTATGTTATTACAACATCTTTCCATTGCGTTGCTTTTTCCCTTTTATTCGAAAAGAAATTCATCGCTTTCAGACGAAGTGGAATGGGACCAAAAATTGATAACATCCTCTCTATCGTTGGCTTGACCGAGCGTCTTATTGAGGACAACTCCGTTTTTGATATAGATGAGCTGATCGATTTTTCAAAAGTCCGTTCAGCGTTGCTGCAAGAAAGGAAAAGATCTATGGAGTTCTTGAAAAAATCTCTTGAAAAAATTTAAAAGGATGTGTTTATAATGTCAGGCGTTCTCAACAGCATCACGGCATTTTTTATGTCAATCGTTACTGCGATTTCATTTTTACCTATAAACCTCGTTAAGACAATAACACGGGATGACGGTCTGATTGCAAAAATCGGATTTTCAGCCTATAACGAACGCGCAGAAAAATTCTGCAAAAATCCCGACACTGATTCAGATTTTGTCCCTCAGGGTCTTTCCTACAGTGATTATCTCGGCAAGGTGCTCATCTGCGGATATATGAACACGCAGGGCAATTCAAGAATTTATGTTATTGACCCCGAAAGCGGAGAAACTGAAAAGTATGTTTCTCTTGTTGAAGTTGATGGCGACGACTATACGGGTCACTGCGGCGGAATCGCTTCCTTTGAAGGTAACGCATGGGTCGTTTCGGGCAAATACGCTCGCAGGCTTGATTTGAACACGCTCAGAGACGCGGAAAATGAAGCTTGCGTTCAGTTTGTTGACGAATTCAACACGGGAACAAGAGCCTCATATGCAAACTGCTCTAACGGCATCCTCTGGATCGGTGAATATCACAAGGACGGTGACGATTATGTAACGGACGAATCGCACCACCTGACCTCTCCCGACGGAGAAAATATGTCTGCCTGGACTTGCGGCTATATTCTTGAAAGCGGAAATCCGCAGGGATTTTCATACGACGGAAATTCGAAAAAGATTACCACCCCCGATATCATTCTTGAAACCGAATCGATGTGCCAGGGCTTCACTCAGCTTCCCGACGGCAGGTTTGTTACAAGTATTTCAGGTAAAATCACAAAATCTGAGTTTAACTTTTACGAAAACATTCTCGACGGCGAGGCGGACGGAACTGTTACCGTTTCAGGAAAAGAGGTTGACCTTTATTTCCTTGATTCCGCGGCAAGAGTTGACTCGTTAAAGGTCCTCCCCCGTTCCGAAGGCGTTGATGTTTATAACGGTAGGCTTCTCGTTTTATATGAATCGGGATGCAGAAAGATGCTTGCCGCACAGATAGTGAGAACAGACTATGTATGGAGCGTTGAAGTCTGACAATTCCAAAAAACCAAAGCAGTACATCAGTTGAATGTGCTGCTTTTTTGTTGCAATCTTCAATTTGGTTTGTTATAATGTTTACACACAAAAGAATAAACACAGTTCAACCGGGTTTCCCGGTGGTCGGGCATATTTCAAATATGTTCGGGGATAAGGAAATCGCAGTGAAAGTCTGCGGCAACAGCCATTACCGTAACTGAAAACATTTGTATTTCTCAAGTCGGAATGCTTATCGTTCTGTGCCTCGTAAAAGTCTCTTGGGCAAAGTGGGAGAGATGAAGGATATTTAAAGATACGGCAGGGTATCTTTGTTTTTGTTTTCTTCAGCACCCCACGGAGGGTGCTTTTATTTTATCCTTTTTGTGAAATTATAAAGCGAAAGGATTTTTATTTTATGAAGAAAACAGTAACCTCAATTACCGCCGTTTTTATGGCTCTTATAATCACACTCTGCTTTGCATCCTGCGCAAACACCGTAGACAAAACAGGTCTTTGGGAAAACGCGACATACCTAAAGGATGAAACCTTCGGAAAAGGTGAAAAAAGTATTCAGGTCGAAGTTGTTGCGGAAGATCAGTCTGTTACATTCACAATCAACACTGACAAAGAAACCCTCGGCGAAGCTCTTCTTGAGCATAAGCTCGTTTCGGGAGAAAACGGAGCTTACGGACTTTACATTAAAACCGTAAATGGTATTCTTGCAGACTATGACATCGACCAAAGCTATTGGGCGCTGAATAAAAACGGTGAAGCGCTAACAACCGGCGCTGACGGAGAAAAAATCTCCGACGGCGGACACTATGAATTTGTTTACACAAAATCTTAAAGCTTAAAAACCAACAAGCCTTCACCTGTCTGAGGGCTTGTTGGTTTTTTCTCAAAAAATACAAGGATTAAGTTTTTACCGAAAACGGATAAGATTTATCAAATCAGAAAATCACATCTGCACAGATTGCCGCGTGGTCAGAAAGGTACATATCCCCGATTTTCTCATCGATGATTTTGTAATTTTCAACCTTTACTCCGTCAGAAACAAAAACAAAGTCAATCGGTCTCGTTTCGAAAATATTTTTGCCGTAGTTGATAAAGGTTGCTCCGTCGTCTGAATTTTTAGCGAGGTATTTTGTATCATTCAGGCAGGGCTTCATTTCATTATAAGCATCTGCGCCTTCTTTAGTATTGAAATCACCCGTACACACAACGGGATAACCCTTTGACTTCAGCTCTTCAATTTTAACCTTGAGAACATTTATCTGCTTAACTCTTACGGATTCAAGAACATGATCAAGGTGCGTGTTGATATGAGTATAAATTTCTCCCGTTTCTTTGTTTTGCAATGTTGCCCAGGTTGCAATTCTCGGGCAGAAGGACAATGTAAATTTCGAAGCAAATTCATCGGGAGTATCGGAAAGCCAGATCGTTCCGCTGTCAAGAAGATTGTATTTATCCTTAAGGTAGAAAACAGCCGAAGCCTCTGAGCTTGCCTTGCCGTCACGCATCTGACTGACGCAACCGTATTCCGGAAGCTTTTCCGTAAGAATTTCAATCCACTCTGCCGTTGCCTCCTGCACGCCGAAGGAATCGGGTGCGTACTGTTCAAGAGCTGCTGTAATAAGCTGACTTCTGCCCTTGACAGAGCCGAAGGTATCGTCCTTGCAACGGACATTGAAGGAAACGATTCTCACGCTGTCGGCAGGCTTTTCAGGCACATTTGCAATCGTAAAGCTCTCAGGAGCGTATGAGCCGAGTGTAAAAAGAAGTGAAAGAAACAATGCTGTAAGCTGGTTTATAATATACATAAACATCCTCCTATCAATTTTTTAATATTATAACACTATTTTCTGAAATCGCAAATGTTTTCAGAAAAATCAGAGCTGAGAATTAATCATCGACCAGACACGGACATTTTTTGCAACTGCAACCTCTTTGAAGCGAAGGAAACCTCCGTCTGCAAAATAATTATCCGAATATATAACATTGTAACAGTGTTTGCCGAATTCCATTCTGCCCTGAACGGAAGAAGAATCAAAGAAATCTCCCGTATCAACAGCATTGTTGCTGATAACAAGACCGTTGACATTATTCACCCTGAGCAGGTTAGACGGCATATCCGTAAATGTATTTCCCGTAATTTCAACATTCGTGAAAACGGCTGTTTCTGCAGTGCCACCCGCGATATTTGTTCCGATTTCTATTACCGTACCCCAATCGCTGTAATTGCATTTTTCAAAGGAGTTGTTACGGATAACGAGATTGTCAACTCCCGTTCCCTCCTGCCAAAGAGTCGGCTCAATATCCATAACGACCTTTATAGCCTGCGCCATCGTTTTGTAAAAGCGATTATTTTCGCAAAGACCGTTTGAAGACTGAAGAAGCAAACCTCTTGCTCTGTTTTCGTGAAAATAATTATCCCTGATAACATAATTGCCGCTGTTGCACTCCATACTGTAAGCCGTCCAGCCCTCCGTCACACCTTCGGGCAAGCTCTCAACGATAACCTCTTTTGTTATCCAATCAATGTCTTTGACCGAAACAATCTTTGCCTTCACATCAGTATTTTCAAATTTTTCGTTTTTGAATGCAAGAGTGTCGCCCGCTTTCAGCCTCATAGCAGATGCGGTAAGAACGAGCCTGTTTCCGTTCGCGGAGGAAACATAGCCGAGACCGTCGTGAACATTGATTGCGTCATCGCCCATTCCGCTTATGTCACAGCCTGAAATATTGAAGCAACCGTCAGTGTTGACAATATGAATCGCATCGGCAGTCAGCGAAACGCAACGCTTCTCCTTATACTCGGGATTGACGCCGATAAAGCTGTTGATTATCTGAAAATGTGATACATTACCCTCGCAGATATATGCCATTCCCGCACTGCCATAGATGCTGACATTATCGAAAGTAAGATTCTCACTGTAATCTCTAAGGTTAAAAACCGTTCCGTCATAGACATAATGCCTGAGAATATATGTTTCGCCATCCTCAAAGCCGTCTAAGCATCCGTTATGAACAACGCGCAGAGTGTCGTCGGCAATTTTTTGAGAAGAAACAATGTTCGTTGCATCCTGATAAAGATAATTTTCTTTTGTTGAGCACCTTGCGCCGAAGGTAAATGTTTCGGGGTCACACTGAGTTATTGCTTCAAGACTGATATTCTCCTTGCAATATTCCGCATCCCTGAAAACAAGGTCAATTGTATTGGCTTCGGGATTGCTGTTTTTAACAGTAACGATTGAGGCTAACGGACTTTCCTCCCAGTTCCAATCAAAGTTGAGATTACGGATTTCAACGCAATCGCTGTTTCTGATAAAAATTTTATATCCTGTTGAAGAGAAAATAAATGTTGCATCCGAGCCTTCAATCAGCAGATCTGTGCAACCGTTCGCATCAAGGGAAGCGGAGCTTCTGAAATAATATATACCCTTTTCAATAACAAGCTTTGTCCCGGGATGCTCAGAGCAGTAATTCAAGGCGCTCTGAAAAGCAGCAAAATTATCTTCGCTCTCCTGCGAAAGGCCGAAAAACGAGGCGTTGACCTCATTGAGCGCCTCTTCCTTCGGACGCCGGATATAAAACCTCGTACCTGATGCACCGTTGATTTCGTCTGCCGTTATGCGTTCGCTCAGGCTGTCTGTTTTTTCAACAAGCACATCACCCTTTTGATGAAGAGGAGTTGCAGAAGTGAACAGCATAATTATCGATGCAATGAATGATACTATTTTCAAAAGCATGAAAACACCTCTCTTTTATAAAAACAATAATATCACTTTTAAGTCTTCTTTTCAAGCTACTGACATCGGCTGAAACCCGATGTCGTTTTTTATTTTTAATAAAACTTAAACATTTCTAAAAAAAATCAAAAACATTGACACGGTATAATGAGCCCGTAAAATTAAGAAAGAGGTTATAGCTATGAACAAAAATGATCAGGAATTTCTCGTGCAAAAAATCCGTACACAGTATATGGAAAAGGAACACACTTCTCTCGACGAACTCAAAGAGCTTGACGCTAAAGTCAAGCGCCCTGCAAATGTTTTTGCATACATTTTCGGCACAATTGCCGCACTCATTATGGGCTGCGGAATGAGCCTTGTTATGACAGACATTTCAAAGATGATCGGCCTTGGCAACCCTATACTTTACGGCATCATCATCGGTATCATCGGAATGGTTATGGCGATTGTCAACTACCCGATTTATAAAAAAATTCTCGACTCCCGCCGTAAAAAATACGCAGATGAAGTTTTCGCACTGAGCGATAAAGTTATGAAGGTTGAGAGGTAAGAGATATGTCAGAATTTTTCAAAAAAGCATTTCAGGATATGAAAGAATCAGCCAAGGCTCAGCACAAGGTTGACAAGGCAAACTTTGCCGCTGCCAAGGCAGAATCCAAGGCGCAGTGGGAAGAGGCAAAAGCTATGGGCAACCCTGAGAAGCGTAAGGCGATGATGCAGGCTGAGCGTGATGCGCAGATTGCACAGGCGCAGAAGCGTCAGGCAGAGGCACAGGCACGCATTGACGCAGCCAAAGAAAACAAATAAATTTTCAACATAACGGGACGCCCTCACGGCATCTCGTTATTGTTGCGTATTGATTTGCGAGTATTTTAACTAAGGGATAACGGAAATCTACCCGCAAAAACGGGTTTGAAATTGTGCTGTTTCCCTATTGGAGGATAAAAAATGAATGCAATAGAAATCAAAAATCTTTCTAAAAGCTTCCGTGGAATGTATGCCGTAGACCACCTGAATATGACCGTTCCCGTCGGTGCGATTTACGGATTCATCGGCGAAAACGGCTCAGGTAAATCAACTACGGAAAAGCTCATCTGCGGTCACCTTGTGCCTGATGAGGGCTCAATCTCCCTTTTCGGAAAGGACTATACCGACCCCGGTGTGCGTGTAAGAATCGGCGCACTTATCGAAAACGCAGGTTGTTTCCCGAATTCGAGCGTATATCAAAACCTGCGTATGCAGACTATCAACCTCGGACTTGAAAACCCTGACGAAGAAATCAACCGTGTTCTAGAAATTGTCCGTATGAAGGACAATGCAAACTTAAAATTCAAAAAATGCTCTCTCGGTATGAAGCAGAGAATCGGCATTGCAATAGCCCTCCTCGGCGACCCTGCTCTGCTCATCCTTGACGAACCGATCAACGGACTTGATGCAGACGGAATGAGAATGATGCGCGAAATCCTTGTTGATATCACAAAGAATTACGGCTGCACCGTTCTTATTTCCTCTCACCTTCTCGGTGAGCTTGAAAAAATCGCAACGCACTACGGCATCATCCGTCAGGGCAAAATGATTATGGAGCTTTCCGCTGAAGAGATGGACAACCGCTCTCAGGTTTTCGTTTCATTGAAAACAAAGGATATGAAAACAGCAAAAGCACTTCTTTCAAAGAATTTTGCCGATGTCCGCTATGACGGCGACCATATCCGTGTTTACGACATTGAAAATCCGGCTGAAATTGTAGACTATCTGATGCAGAACGGTCACCCCGTAAACGAAATCAGAAAGAACAAAATCGGTCTCGAAGAATATTACATCGAGCTGATGTCGCAGAAGGAGGAAGCATAAATGACAAAAGAGCTTAAATTTGAAAGTCCGAGTTTTTCAAAAAGAATCAAAGGAATGCTCGGCGTAGATTTTTACCGACTTTTCCACACTCCGATGTTTTATATCTTTTTAGGTGTTGCCGCAATTATTCCTGCAATGGTCTCGGCTCTGACAACAATGCCCGACCGGAACGGCAACACGATGGAGCCTTTATATTCAAATGTGTGGCAAATAGTCGCAGCTTCGGAGCCGCTCTATGTTATCCGCACCATTGCCGACTACGCGAATATGAATATGGTATTCATTTTCGGCGGCATTATGGTTTCCGTCTTTATCGGTCACGATTACAGAAGCGGCTATGTAAAGCAGCTTTTTACAACTCACGCAAAAAAGCAGGACTATATGATTTCAAAAACAATCACCTGCGCTTTCGCTATGGCTTGCATGTGCATCACATACCTTATCGGCGGCACTATCGGTGGACTTTTCGCAGGCTACGAAACTTCCGTAAATGCTCTTTCACTCATTATTGCAATTCTTGGCAAGATGATCATGAGCCTCGGCTGGGCAAGCCTTTACACTTTTCTCAATGTAATTTTCAGAAAATATTTCGGCGTTTCAATTGCATCCTCTTTCTTCTTCGGGACAGGTATTCTTATCATTGGGGTTGCGGCGATTGTTGAGAATCTTTCGCTCCCGACGGCATTTCTCAACATCTTCCTGTACGGGTCATCCGTCAACGCCTGCCTCGCAAGCAATTTCGGCACTCTTATTACCTGCATCGTCGTCTCGGTTGCCTGGTCACTTTTTTACAATGTGCTCGGCACAAGAATTCTTTCCAAGAGCGATGTTTATTAAGGAGGTCGTTTTATGAATGCAGTTGAAATAAAAAACTTATCAAAAAACTTCGGCACGAAACAAGCTGTTTGTTCACTTGATATGACCGTTCCGATGGGTTCAATCTACGGCTTTATCGGTGAAAACGGTTCAGGCAAATCAACCACCGAAAAAATGATCTGCGGTCTTATCCCCGCAAGCACGGGCTCAATCCGGCTTTTCGGAAAGGACTTCACTGATATTGATATAAGAGCAAAGGTCGGCGTTCTTATTGAATCGCCCGGCTGTTTTCCCGGCCTGACTGTCTGGGACAATATGATGCTTCAGGCAGCTAACCTCAGCATCCCTAACGCGGAGCAGGAGATCGTCAAGATTCTTAAAACCGTCCGTATGGAAGGTGCGGCAGGCAATAAATACAAAAACTGCTCTCTCGGCATGAAGCAGAGAGTCGGCATCGCAATGGCTCTCCTGGGCGACCCTGCCCTGCTCGTGCTTGACGAGCCTCTGAACGGACTCGACGCAGACGGTATGAGAATTATGCGCGAGGTGTTCTGCGACATAATCAAGGACGGCAACAGAAGCGTTATTATTTCTTCACACCTTCTCGGTGAGCTTCAGAAGGTTGCAACGCATTACGGCATCATCCGTCACGGAAAAATGATCTGCGAAATGACAGCAGACGAGCTTGACGCAAGCTGCAGAACATATATCGCCCTCAAGGCTGAGGATCAAAGCAGGGCAAAGGCTCATCTCTCCTGCCAATATTCACGCGTCGAAGAAGATGAGGCAGAATACATCCGTATATATGACGAAGCGACTCCCGAAGAGGTTGTCACATATCTTTATAAAAAAGGTATCTCTGTTACCGAAATTATGACGGACAAGATCGGTCTTGAAGAATATTACATTGATCTTATGAAAGGAAGCAGATAAAATGGAAAAGGCAATAAACTTTCCGAAATTCACCTTCAGCAAAAGGCTGCGCAGTATGCTTAAGGTTGATTTTAAAAGAATGTTCAAATCAAAGCTCTTTTATATTCTGATTGCTTGCGCTCTTGTCATACCTGTGCTTATAACGGTTATGATGTCAATGATGGACGGCACCGTTTCCGTTAACCCTCAGACAGGCGTTGAAACGGTTATGGAAGGACCCGAAAACTCGTGGCAGTCCATCGGTACTCTTCCTACGGCTGACGGCGCCGCCATGGGTGGTATGGATGTTATGGGTATGTGCAACATCAATATGATGTTTATGCTCGTCTGCGTTTTCATCTGCATTTTTATTTCTGAAGATTTCAGAAGCGGTTATGCAAAAAATCTTTTCACTGTCCGTTCAGCAAAAGGCGACTATGTTATCTCAAAAACTCTTGCCGGCTTCGTCTGCGGTGCACTTATGCTCATCTTTTATTTCATCGGCGCAATGCTTGGCGGTGCGATATCGGGTCTTTCTTTCTACCTTCACGGGCTGACGGCTTTTAACATCGCAATGTGTATGATGGCAAAGATTTTTCTTATGCTTGTTTTTGTTGCAATTTTTGTTTTAATCAGCATCGCATCAAAGCAGAGGGCTTGGCTTTCAATCTGCGGCTCACTCGGCGGAGGAATGCTTCTTTTTATGATGGTTTCTCTCATCACTCCTCTCGGTTCTTCGGTTATCAACGCCGTTCTCTGCCTTGCAGGAGGTTTGATCTTTGCCGTCTCGCTCGGTTTTGCAAGCAAAGCCGTATTAAATAAAACAAGCCTTGTGTAAAACCCTGCAAAAAAGAAACAAAACTTTAACAATTGCGTGTTATAATGTATGCTGTAACTCAGTATTCGTGGAGGTTTCGTGATGTTTAAAATATTAGTTGTTGAAGATGACAGAGAGCTTAATAAAACAGTATGCTCATTCCTCAATCACGCAGGTTATGAGGCGGTCGGTTGCCTTAATGCAAACGATGCTTATGACGCGATGTATGAAAATATGTTTGACCTCATCGTTTCGGATATTATGATGCCCGGAGTTGACGGCTTCGAATTTGCAAGAAATGTAAGAGAGCTCAACAACGATATCCCGATTCTCTTTATGACCGCGCGTGACGATATCGCATCCAAGCAAAGAGGCTTCCGCATCGGCGTAGACGATTATATGGTAAAGCCCATTGACCTTGACGAGTTGTTTCTTCGCATAGGTGCGCTTCTTCGCCGCGCAAAAATCGCATCTTCGCGAAAAATCGAAATTGGCAACTTCATTATGGATGCCGACGAACATACAGCCTACCTCAAAGACGATGAGATTTCCCTTACCGCCCGCGAATTTAACATTTTATACAAGCTTCTCTCCTATCCTAAAAAGACCTTTACAAGAATGCAGCTTATGGACGAGTTCTGGGACGCAGACAGCGAAACTGCTCCCAGAGCGGTTGATGTATATATGACAAAGCTTCGAAGCAAGCTTTCCGATTGTGAGGATTTTGAAATCAAAACCGTTCACGGTCTGGGATACAAGGTGGTGTTCAAGTGAAAAAGGTAAACCCCGTAAAAGGCATATTAAAAGCACTTAATCATTATCTGATTTTCTTTCTTCTCATTGCCTTTATTATCACCTGCTGCACGATGCTTTTTGTAACCACTCTGTCAAAGTCGCTCGGCGTTACATTGACTCAGCAGAATATCAGCGTGGCAGCAAAGCTCACCTTTGCAAATGTTGTTCTGCTGAGCTTTATTGTGACGGTAATTGACAGGCTTCGCAGAAAGCTCACCGTTGAGCGTCCCGTAAAGATGATTACGGAAGCAACGAATAAAATCATTGAGGGCGATTTCAGCGTCCGTATAAAACCCGTTACTAAATACGCAACGGACGACAGCTTCAATGAAATTATTGAATGTATAAACAAAATTGCGGAGGAGCTCAGCGGCGTCGAAACTCTGCGTTCCGACTTCATCGCAAACATTTCTCATGAAATGAAAACACCTCTTACCGTTATGCAGAATTACGGAACTCTTCTTCAGACTCCCGGTCTGAGTGAAGAAAAGAGACTGGAATATGCAAACGGGATAATCCACTCCTCCCGCCGCCTGTCGGAAATGATGACGAATATTCTCAAGCTCAACCGCCTTGAAAACCAGCAGATTTTTCCTGAAACTGCAAGGTTTGACCTTGGTGAACAGCTTTGCGAATGCCTTCTTCAGTTTGAAAATATCTGGGAGCAGAAGAAAATCGAAATTGAAACCGACATCGCGGAGAACATAAAGGTTGAAGCTGATTCAGAGCTTCTTTCCCTCGTTTGGAACAATCTTTTTTCCAACGCTTTTAAATTCACGGATGAAGGCGGAACTGTTTCATTAAGCCTGACGGCAACCGAGCACCACGCAATCATCAGCGTATCCGATACAGGATGCGGAATGACGCCCGAAATCGGTGCACGCATTTTTGAAAAATTCTATCAGGGCGACCCGTCACGGGCAATTCAGGGTAACGGTCTCGGGCTTGCTCTTGTAAAAAGGATAATCGACATTATACACGGCGAAATCAGCGTTGAAAGCGCCGTCGGCATCGGCACAACCTTTACGATCAGAATCAGGAGGGCTGAAAGTGAACTTTAAGAAGCTCTGCAAAGCGTTACTTTTTCCTCATATCGCTGTTATGATCATCCTTCTTCCGGTTGCCGTAACGCTTCTCGTCGTCTCAATGGCAATTATCGGACAGGATACTCCGATAGCAATTGTCTCCTATATCATCTCTGCCTACACACTGACGGTATGGTGTTGCAGACTCCCTGAGCTTATCAGGTTTTTCAAAAATTTCAAAAATGAAAACAAATACGCTCTAAAGTGGCAGGGCGATACCCGCCTGCGCGTTAATGTTTCTCTTTACGGTTCTCTTGCATGGAATTCACTTTACGGAATTTTTCAGATTTATCTCGGCTTCTGCAACAGCTCGTTCTGGTTCGGCTCACTGGGCGCTTATTACATCTGCCTTGCCGTAATGAGGTTTTTTCTGCTTCTTCATACAAGAAAATACGCTCCCGGAGAGAAAATGCACACAGAGCTGAAAAAATACCGCGCCTGCGGTTGGGTTTTCCTTGTGATGAACCTTGCGCTGATATTAATTGTCTTCTTTATGCTGTATTGGGGCAGAACCTTCATTCATCATATGATAACCACGATCGCTCTCGCCGCTTATACTTTCACGGCATTTACGGCGGCAATAATCAATATCGTAAAATACAGAAAATACAACAGTCCTATCTTCTCGGCTTCAAAAGCAATCAGCTTCGCGGCCGCTTGTGTATCAATGCTCACGCTCACATCAACTATGCTCACAACCTTTGACGACGGAACAATGACCATTCTTACCAGAAAGCTGATGATCGGCGGAGTTGGCTTTGCTGTTTCAGTCGTTGTAATTGCAATGGCAATCCATATGATTGTACAGGCTACGAAGAAGCTGAAAACAGAGGTGCAAAATGGAAAATAACAATCAGACACAAAATATTTTTTCTTATACCTACTCGGCAAAAGAACAGGCTGAGCTGAAAAAAATCCGTGATAAATACGACCCTCCCGTAAAAACGGAAGATAAGATGTCCCGTCTTCGTCGCCTTGACGCCGAGGTTTCCTCCAAGGCGACAAGAGTTGCTCTTGTAATCGGCATCATCGGTACTCTGGTTATGGGGTTCGGTATGAGCCTTATTATGACAGACATCGGGGCTTTTTTCGGCGAAATCCCTTCAATGGTAATCGGCATCGTAACGGGCATTATCGGCATCGCTCTCGTCTGCCTTGCCTACCCTGTTTATAACAAAAAGCTGAAAAAGGAGCGCGAAAAAATTGCGCCCGAAATCCTTCGTCTTACCGACGAGCTTATGAAATGAAAACATCCGGAGAAAAGAATCAACCTTTTCTCCGGATTAATTTTTAAGGTTTTATTTGCTGTCACAATCAAGTCTTTTTGCAGTTTTTAAAATATTCGCAATGCAGACGGCGAAATATACACCAATCACCATTGCGACAGCCGTCAACGCCAGCGCCCACGGAAGAGTGAACACCGTTCCGCCGATATTTATCGGATTTCCCGTCACTGCAAAGAAAAAGGAAACAAGCGCAACGATAAAAATTATTGCACCGCCGAAACCGATCGGAAAAAGCATACTCTTCAGATGATGAGAAAGAAATCTTTTTTTTACGGCAGAGCTTGCAAAGCTCTTTTTTTCGGTTTCCGTTTTCGCACCCGTTACCGAAAGTGAATACGATGCAAAAATAACATCAAGCCCCCTGCCTTCTTTTGCAGTTATATCAGACTTCACCGTGATGACCGACTTTGACGAGTCAAGCCTGAGCATCGCTTCAAGGTCAAGCGGGATGTGCAGGGATTTATCCTGCCCCTGCAATTCTTCCGTTAAAGATTTGTTTCGCGCTTCGTGCTCCGTTTCTGTTTCAAGCGGCACTCGCGCGCGGTGGATTCTAAGCCTGTGCGTCCCCTTTTCAAGAGAGTCAAAGGTCACATTTCCGTCCTCATCAACCGTCTTGGAGTCTTCGTCAAAAAAAACAGTCACCGTATCGCCCGAAAAATTATCAATTCTTATTTTCGCCAAAAAATCACCACCATCTATCAGAATTTTACCACAGCAATGATTTTTTTCAACCCCTGCAGTTAAATTTACTGTCAAGTTATTCGATTCATCTTGATGATGGTTAAATCTATACGATATTTTTTGTGCAATGATAAGTCGCAATTTAGTAATGTTTTGACCACTTATTTTCATTAATTTTCTATTATTATACAGTTATGTGTGTCAAAAAGATTAAAGCAACTTCATAACATACTTGTTCTATAAACATGCTATTTAAAACATTATATAGGTTGAAAATTCTTTTTTCTCATCATCATATTCCCATTCGTAACTGCCGTTGTATTTATCGGCAATCCGCTTAATGCTCTTTGTGCCAATACCATGATATTCCTTGTTTGGTTTTGTAGTTTTAAGAAACCCCGAAGATGTTTCGGGTTTTGTGTCACACGAATTAACGCAAGTAAGCATATCAAATCCGTTGGCTTTGTTTATAGACAGTTCAACAAATTTCTCCTTAGAGTTTTTTGCAGCTTCAACGGCATTATCTAAAACATTACTTAACAAAGCCGTTAAATCCGTATTTTCAATAAAAGACAGATTTGCGGTTTTAATAATTACTTCAAAACGGATACTATCAGCCTCACATAACATCCTATACTTGTTGACAATCAGATCTAACATTTTATTGTTTGTTTTTCCACTAGTAGAATACTGTTGTAAATCGTTATAAATATCATCAATATAATTTAAAATCTCAATATTGTCAGTAAGACTCTTAATAACAATAAGATGGTTCTTTTCGTCATGAACAAATTTTTTTAATTCCTCATTCTGGTGATCAAGTATCTTATAATATGCTTCATCAATATTTATTCTATCAAGCTCTGTTTGCAGTTTGAAAACAGCTAACTCTTTTTTGATAGATTGATTGTAGAGTAGATATGTAGCCGCAATAGCTACTATGGATATCAAACAAGCGAATATAATCGAAACCTTAATTGAGTTTGTAAACTGATAATTAAATGATATTTTCCAAAGCAGCACATAAACGAATATCGTACAAATCGGGTATATAATCAGCCATACAGGGGTTTTGGTGTTTGATTTTTTGTTGAATAAAAATTTAAAGTGCGACATAAGCTGACATGCAAGAAAGTAAAGCATTTTACTTATAAATATAAACAAAAAGTACATAAAATCCGTGCTTCTGTAATCTTTAAGTTCAGTTCCCATAACCACCGTTAAAAGGTTCATAGAGAGGAACTCAGTACCAATCATAAGTGCATCTAAAATTACCGCTAAAATCAATGCCGCTGTCTTTGTGCAATCAAACATTAAGTATGCAAACAGAAAGTTTGCAATTAAAAACACAACAAAATTAAGATACAGATTGTCTACAGACAGAAAAATGACAGTCGGACCAGCAAAAATCATAACTCCAAAAAACAATATCAAAGGAACATTTTTCTTGGCGTTAAAAATATTTAAAAACATTATCGCAACGCCAAGCATTTCAATTAAATATGAAAAACAACTTGTTAATGTGTAAGCCATTTTTATCTCCCACTATTGTATTTTAAAAAGTATTTTTTGAATGAAGCCTGTGTGCGATAAGATATGGGCAGAGAATATTTTTCACTCAAGACAAGAGTATCTCTTCTATACTTGGTCACATATTTGAGATTTGCAATAAAACTGTTGTGAATTTGATAAAAATATGTCGCTGTAAGTTTTTCCTTCCAAAAATTCATTTTGTAATCAGTTATATACTCACCGCTAACGGTTACCACTTTTGTAGAGCGACCAACTATCTCAACATAAAGTATGTCGTTTGAAAAAACCTTTTTGTGTTCATTATCTTTTTTTAAATAAAAACTTATTTCTGTTTTATCCAACAGCTCCAACGCTTTCTCTAATCCCGAGACAAGACGCTTAGTATCAAGGGGTTTGTTGATAAATCTGAAAACATCGACATCCATAGCATCATCGAGATACTTGTCATAAGCTGTTATGATAAAAATAATAATGTGCGGGTTATGTTCTTTTAATCGTGTTGCAATCTTGATACCATTAACTTCACCCATTTCAATATCTAAAAAAGCTATATCATAATAATTTATATTTTCAAACAACAATCGACTATCATCAAACAAATCAAAATCAGCTGTAATATTTCTTTCTTGTAAAAAATTAATTACATTCTTTTTTATGTCATTAATATAAATATTGTCATCATCACAAATAACTATCTTCATTTTTTTACCCCACAAAAAATACTTAACCTCGCCAAGGCTCAGTTAAGTATACCATCAACTTAATTAATATGTCAAATTCTGTTATCATCTTCTCTATGAATATAGCAGTCAAGAAGTTTCCAAATCGTTTTTTGCTCTTCAAGCGAACACGAAGCAACTAAATCGATTATATTGGTATCCACATCCTTTTTTATTATACCGGACAAAAAGTAATCGCTGTTACAATCCAAAATATCACAAATTTTTATAAAACTATTTAATCTTGGAAAGCTTTTGCCGTTTTCGATGTTTGAAATCTGATTATCGGAAACCCCAATAAGTTCTGCCAATTCCGACTGTTTAATACCCAACTGCTTTCTTCTTTGCATTATGCGAGAACCCAATATGTTCTTACAGTTTTTATCAATCATATCATCACCCAACAATATGCTACCATTTGTCACGCTCCTTTTGAACCAAATTATATTTATAATATAAATATAATTTGTGATATTATAATTTTTCTTTATTAAATAATTGAAATTGTTAATTTGTGCATTTTTGTTTTTGATTTATGCAAATCATTTATCGTTGTTGACTTTGTAAAAAAACACCCTTACGATTAAAGTACCAAATTGATAAGGAGGCATAATATATGTCAAAGTCAAACAAAGGAATTAAGGAAAAGCTCATCAAAGGTATAATCTCATGTGCCGAAAAATCCCTTAAAACTAATGCTAATTCTACAACAAGCGGATGGGGATTTCAGCCTGAGGTTCCTGCTAAAATCAAAAATTTCAAAAAATGATTTATAAGACGGCAAAAGTTATTGCCAGTTTACTAATCAAACATAATTACTTAGTAGATGATGACAGAGATTTGTTTGAATACGGATTTTTTCTGGTATTATCTCAATTAATCTATTCGAGTATTTGTTTGATTTTAGGTTTATTTTTGGGTTGCATTCTTGAATGTATTATCTTTTACATTGCTTTTAATTTATTAAGAAAATATTCCGGTGGATTTCATGCTTCAACTGAACTACGATGCTTTATAATTTCAACATTGTCAATCTTCTGTTCAGTGGTCTTTATTAGTAAGATGAATTTTTTTGTTTCTGATATAGGGTTTTCAATTCTGTTGTTTATTACTTCAATGGTAATTGTTGTTTTCTCCCCTTTAGATACAAAAGAAAAACCCTTAAGTAAAGATGAAAGAAAAAAATATCGCAAGTATTCGCTGATAGTTTTGGGTATAATGTTAATTGTGTGCATCGTCGGTTTTTGTTATGTGAAAGTATTGGCATATCCTATTCTGACTGCAATAATACTTGAAAGTATTTTTTTGCTTTTAGGCAAACTCAAGAAAATATATTTAATTAATCGCTCCAAATCATTAACAACACAATAATA
This sequence comes from Clostridia bacterium, assembly GCA_017942105.1. Taxonomy (GTDB): domain Bacteria; phylum Bacillota; class Clostridia; order Oscillospirales; family Acutalibacteraceae; genus CAG-488. The sequence goes on from JAGAVE010000062.1 coordinate 35,418, forward strand.
CTAAAAAGAATCAGCCATTCTAACGGATGGTTGATTCTTTGTTTTTAAGGAGTATTCGATTTTGTTTCCACGCCTCGCAGAAATACCACGGAATTTTTCATTTTGCCGAGCATAGGAACCGTCCCTACGCTATATTTAATTTACCACTTGGTAAGTGTCATTCTTTCTCCATCAGGACCAACCAAAACAAAAGAGGTTTTGTTTTCTGAAAGTTTGGTTTCAGCAGTGTATGTTTCTCCGCCAAGATTAATTGTAAGTGTGTCACCGTGAAGTTTCCATGAACCTGTTCCATTTAATTGACTGCTCATACTCGAATACGGTATTTCTTGGGTAATATATTCGTAGAAGTATTCCTCTGCTTCTTCTCTGCTTGAGAAATTACCTGATTCTTCAATCTCTTCATCCGTTATCTTGGACATTTCTTTTTCTACGATTTGTCTAATCATATTTTCATAGTTATCTTTAGAAAAATAAACCTGAACGACATTGCCCATAAAGTCAAAAGTAAAACGCAATTTAACTGCCACTCCGTTTGTTTCAAAGACAGCATTCCAGGAACCTAAGAGTAGGTATGTGTTGGCAACCATAAGTGAGGGCTTTGTTTTATCATTAGACCCTTGTGAAGGTTTGGAGTTGTTGTTACCTTTGTTGTTTTCCTTATCTTCAACTTTGTCTTTATCTTTGTTCTGGGTCTTATCTTCAGTTGGCTTTTCAACTTCAGACTCATCTTGAGATTCTGTGGAAATCTCAGTCTCCGTGGTGTTTTTAGATTCAGTGGTATCCTCAGTTTTGGTCTCGGTTGTTTGTGATGTAGATCTCTCTTTTTTACTTTCTTCCGTTTTATTGTTGTCTTTTCCGCAAGCAGAAAAAAGTGATAAGACCATAAGCAGTGAAAGAATTGATGCTAATACTTTTTTCATAGTTTTACCTCCTATAACAAATTATACAAATACAGTTTAACATAACGCTATATCCTATTTAATTTATATACTTCATTTCAAACAAATGTCTCAGTTGTCAACAGCTTGAACGCAAGCCGTTTGAGTATGTTTCTCCGACAAGGCGGCGCGCAACACACAGAACCGTCCCCTGTGTTATCCGGCTGCCACTTTTTAATTCAACAGCCTTGGTTTAGCATTGTCTTTTGCGGGAACTACCGTTTAGGCTTCACGCTAACCGGATCCTATGTTTACCTTGTTTTTCGTTCAGGTTTGTGTCCGCGCAGCTTAATTCGAAAAAAGTTCACTGCAATATACACGCCGATTAAACCTATAATAATTAAAATATCTTTAATATTTCCTGATTCAAATATAGTTTTTAATCCGGCCGTCCTTTCCTCGCCTTCTACATCAACGATTACATCAGCTCTTGGGGCATAGGTAATTCTGTAAACCATTCCTTTTTTAAATACATATTGTTTTCCATCCTCTGGAAAGGAGCGAAGAGTTAATATATCATCTCCGTTATCAAATCGATACCTGTTGAGCCTTGCCCAAGCAATTCCTTTCTCTGCGCCGACATATTCAAAATTTTCAGTAACAAAATCTTGTTTAATCAAATCATACGAAGAATAACCGGCCAAAACAATACCCAACACTGCAAACAAAGCTATGATTACAGCTTCAATCTTGTGCTGTTTTATTTTTTTTGCTTTGACAAATTTTGATGAGTTTCTGATTTTTGAAAATCTGACACTTACAGCAAATGCTGACAACATTACCGAACAAGCAACATAAAGCAATGTCATATATACAACCTGTCTCATTTACATCACCTCATCTGCTCTTGAATAAAATTTAGTGTAACACTATTTATAAATCCCACTATATTCAAAACTTTATTAACTGATTTGTTTACAATATGCAACATATTTTTTACTTGACTCGGCGAAATGTTTGGAATCACTTGGGAAACTTGATATTTAAAAGAGGAATAGTTTTTAGGTATGCTTTTATCTATTTTATTAAAAATAATTGTATCAAGAGACTCACCAATCACACTGAATAATACATCCGATCCAATTTCACTTAAATCGAAATTATCCTTATCAAAAAAATAGTTAACCGTATATTTAGAACCAACGCCGGTCACTATTCTTGCGAACGAATTCTTTAACCCTGTTCCAGGAATCATTCCGGACAATATTGACGAAACATATTCTCCTGCTGATGATCTTGGTTTTAAAACAGCTATACCTCTTTCTCCTTCAATATAGTTGTTTACTACATCTGAAACATATGTTGATAAACCGCCAAAAAACCCCTTTAAGGCAGTGCCAGCAATCACCCCCAAATGACCTGAACAATCAACATACATAATCGGATTATTATCGCAATATGAATAGAGATTTTTATCCGTCAATTGCATTGGGCTTACTGTTACGAGGTTAACTCCATCCGCACTGATAAACCTTCCCCACTCAGGGTTATAATACCTCGATTTGAGATAATAAAGTCCTGATTCTTCATCATAGTAATATCCACGGTAACGAAGGGGGTTCAGAAATGCAACATCATCGGGATTTGTAATCGATCTGCCGTTTTCGTCATATACTCCCGTGATATTTCCCCACGCATCTTGCTGTCAACAACCTCAACACACAGAATCGTCCCCTGTGTTACGCTGCTCACCAGCCTTACGGCAACATATTATTTTCTTCCAACTTCATAAAAACAATAAGTATCAATAAAACAATCACTAATATCGGTATCATCGTAAATAGCGGTTTTAGTCTTTTTAATAGTTCTCTATCACCATATCCACGCTTATGTGCTAAAACCAAACCTATGACTACAGCCACGGCATATGCAGATGCAAGAATCCAAAAAATTACATTTGTACTTTTTGAAAAACTTACACTCACAATATGTGTTTCTGAATATCTTTTAAAAAACAATGCAGCATACAAAACAGCACCAAAACCAATTATTTTATTCATAGGATTACCGGGTTGTTTCTTTTTCGCTTTAAAACAAGCAATCAAACAGCCGGGTATCAGTAATATTGTAACAATTGAAAACATATCAAACGATAAATCGTTAATAGTAAACATTATTATATCAATTCCTTAATTTAATATTTTGTATTTTATATACCCAAATACCTCGTCGCAAAAAACAGACACCAACGGACTTATTAGGGCTCCACTGCCACCTGTATATCCCACAAGCGCACTGGTTATACTTGTCGACACAATCACATTCAAACAATCAATCCCCACCGATACCGCCTGCTTAAATGGATCGTACGGATATTTTTGAGCATTATTGACCATTTCTATAACTGACCAAGCATATGAAACAACACCTACATTCTCCGAAAAATCATCAAATGCGTTTATCCAACTGGAACCCGGTAC
>JAGAVE010000006.1 GCA_017942105.1 Clostridia bacterium
CGTCGCAGAGCGTCGAACCCTACGAACCACGATTCGATCGACTCCGTAGGGGAACATATTATGTTCCTGTTAAAATAATTTGAAAACCACGGGCAGATAATATCTGCCCCTACGAACACGGCTTAATACAAGCAAGTAGGGGATGGGTTGCCCATCCCGAAGAAAAAGCACAAATTTCGATACTGGAAACCCATACCCTACCAACACAGATTTAAATTGTGCGTATCAAATCATCCCTACAAACCCGAATTTGCAACACAAGCAAAAACTGTGATGCGGCAAAATCACATCACAGTTTTAAATATTATATTATCAGCCAACAGTAATCCACATAGCCGGACGGATAGCATGACCAAAGTCTACCCCTTCACCATCGTAGACAACAATGCCACCACCGTAGATATAAGACGCATAGTTCAAAGCGGTACCCGGAGAGCGCAACCACCACCAGCAGTTGCCCTCGTAACTATCAACATATTCAAAAACGCCATTGTTGATTGCATATTTTGAAGGTTTGCACATTCTTTCTTCATCTGAGCTGAAATATGTTTCCACTTCACTTATGCTTAACAAGAATACTTTATCCTGTGTATCATTTCCCGCGTCTGTTCCAGATTCAAAATTATCTTCTGCAATGATATTTGTTGTACAGATTTCATTCTTTTCGGTATCCGAAAATGCAGTGTTATAAAAATCATTATTCAACCATGCGCGAAGCGTGCAATTCTCCCAAGATGTATCAACATACTCTTCATTGTATTGCTTGCAATCAAGAGCATATTTGCTGATGACAAGTGCTTTACCATCTCTCACCTCAAGGACAAGCCATTCTATAGTTTCTTTACCGTTGGAGATATTGTTATCCTGCTCATATGAACCAAAGGTTATATAATCCCCAACCTGAGCATTTTTGTCAATCGTTGATTTTCCATCGCTGTTCATATCGGCATTGTCACTTGCGGATGCACCTGCAGAATTATTCTTTTTATCTTCTCCTGAACCACTTCCGCCACAAGCAACAAAGATCATAAGCATAGCGACGGATAAAAGAGACGCAATAATTGATTTTAATGTTTTATTTTTCATAAATTTTCCTCCTGTTTTGTTTGACATTTACATCTTAATTAATACGATATCTTTTCAGTAATTTCATTTTTACCATTCACATTCCCCCAAAACAAAAAAGTGTGTGAAACCGAAGTTACACACACCGAAAAATGCGGAACTTCGATTTGCTACCACACAAAAACCTCTTAACATCTACCAGAAGAAATGCCAAAAGAGAAGTCTGCATTTTTGCCAAAACAAAAAGGACCTCTGATAAATGTTAATATTCGGTTTTTGTGTGGTAACTACAATATAACATAATTTAATTTAAAAGTAAAGTTAAAAACGGCAGAGTTTACGCAAAACCCTGCCGTTATATCAGATATATTCAAATTTATTTTATACTTACAAAATCATACATCTCTCTTGTGTTTTCTGCAGATGTATGGATTGTTACAAACGAGCCCATAGTTTTGGTCTGGGCTGCGACATGATAATATGTGCCGTTATAGAAACTACATTTATTTTCAGACGGATGAGCGTGTCCCATAGAAACAAGTCCAACGCAGCCTGCGTTTTCAAAAACATCGTCGAGAGGTTTATTTTTCGGGATATTATATTTCTCTTCCATTTCATCGAGCGGTGAATATCCTTCGGAATAAGCCTCACCGTACAAGCCTGCTTCAGCAAAAGCAGGTGTATTTTCGTGGATGAATACGCTCATTGAGATATCGCCGTAATTTTCAAGCTTTGCGTTTATCTCATCCTCGCACCATTTCACCTGATCAGCGTGGACATAACCGTAAATGTGTTCTTCATCCTCATCGTCATAATCCATTGTATCGAGGAAAACGAGCGAATGAACAACTGTCTCACCGTTTCTGATATCTATTGAATACTGTGCGCCACCCGAAACATTCGCAACATCTGCACAAAGACAATAATCAAACTGCGAGAGATACGCAGTAACATCGGCTGATGTGCCGTGCGCGATGCCGTCATTGTTGCCGGGGATGTATGCCCAGTACTGCTCCATTTCGTCAAACATCGTGCCGACGGTTTCAAGGATATATTCCTTATTGAAAGCACCCGTTTCGCCGTCATCAATCATATCGCCGAGCATAACAACGAGGTCGGGGTTGTATTCTTCAACCTGTGCTTTCATCGTCTGCATTACGGAAATATCGTTATATGAAAGTCCCGTTGTGAAATGAGTGTCCGTAAACTGAAGAATTGTGAAATCGCCATTTTCATCGGTTGAGAACACGGGCATTTCCTTATCCGCATTGACTGTTTCGCTGTAACCCGTGATATCGCCTTTATCGATGAGCTGACGGACAGAACCGTCAGTAAAGAAGAAGTTAAATATCGCAGTAAGCGTTGCAAGAAAAACAGAGAAAAAAGCTTTCATTTTAATGTCTCCTTATTTAATGAAATTCTCTATCGGTGAGATATCAAGAAGATCGAATTTACGGATAAATCCGTAGAAATCCTTTGCGATTTTCATAACGCCGCCCTCTTCGTTACTTTCGATATTAAGGGGCATAATCGGGTCGTGGACACTAAGGCGAAGAAGCAGCCAGCCGTTGCCGTTTTCATTATCTGCAGAGATTCGCATACCCTCTCTGTTGTCATCGGCAATCATCCAGCCTTCTCTGCCTTCATAATACTTTTCAAGCTCAGCAATAACATTCTCGCCGTACTGCTTGAAATCGTCACATTTTATTGCAAAGCGAAGCTCTTTTTCTTCAGCAGGCTGTGCAAGAGGTGCAAGAATATCCTGAAGCGCATTTCCCGTCTTATCCCTTGCAATAAGGATAACGATTTTCGTCATAAGATACGCACCGTCATCAAGGTAATAATTCTCCTTGAATGCTGCGTGACCTGAGGTTTCGATTGCAAGAGGACAGAACTTACCTTCATTATTAAGCTCAATCTGCTTGTTTATAACATTCTTATATCCCCTCTTGAATCGGTAATGCTCACCGCCGATTGACTCGATATAGGTCTTGAGACCGTCTGATGTTACGGAGTCCGTCACAATTACGCCGCCGTCGTGACCTTCGAGCGCGATATAGGAAGCGAGAGCGACAAGACGGTTACGGTTGATTTCCTCACCGTCACGGTCAACGCATCCTGCTCGGTCAACATCAGTATCAAAGATAATGCCGAAATCAGCCTCACTTTCAACAACTGCCGAGCAGATAGATTTCATAGCATCAGGATTTTCGGGATTTGGAATATGATTCGGGAACATTCCGTCGGGCTCAAGGAACTGACTACCCTCGGTATCTGCACCAAGAGGCTTCAGAACATTCTCGGCATAGAAGCCGCCGACGCCGTTGCCCGCATCCACGATTATTTTAAAGCCTTCAAGCGGTTTATCATAATTCTGAGCGTTAACGCCCTTTTTAATCATATCACGAAGGTGAGCCGCATAGTCGCTCATATAGTCTACATCGGCAATCTTTGAGCAATCAGGATTGAATGAATCTCGGTCAACTGTTTCTGCTCTTTCAAGAAGAGACGAAATATCGCTTCCTTCAAGTCCACCGTCGGGAGTGAAGAACTTAAGACCGTTTCTCTCCCACGGGTGATGGCTCGCAGTTATCTGCACGGCACCGTCACATTCAAGGTCAAGAGTTGACATAAACATTGCAGGCGTTGATGCAAGACCGCAGTTTTTAACGCTGACACCAAGCGAAGACAGAGTGTTTGCAACTGCCTTTACGATTCTCGGACCTGATACGCGCGAATCCCTACCGACTGAAACGCAAAGCTCAGAAATTGCCTTGCCTCTTTTTTCTGATAACCATTCTGCGAAAGCAACAGTTATTTTCGAAACAACCTCATCGCTGAGGAAAAGCTTTTCTTCTGAATACTGTTCGGCACCGTAGCCTCTTATATCTGTGCCGCTTTTAAAACCCTTTAAACTCATAACATCGTCCTTTCGTCTGAAATTGATTTCAAGAATGAATACATACCCTCGAAGCCCTTGTAAATCTCTTTCAATTCATCAATAAGAGCTTCGTTTTCAAGCGTTGCAAAATCCGTTCGCTGAGCGATAAAGTGCATATTCCTTATATGATAGTAAGGCTCGATTTCAGGAATCGGGTTGCCCGGCTTCGGCTTTTTATAAAACTCGGGAGAATACATTGCGCCGACTCTCTCAGCATCCTTAACGGCTTTTAAAAACTCCTGCGGACGCTCAATCAAAGCTTTACGGTAAAGTTCAAGATAAGTTGCATCCACCCAGAACATTCCTACACCGTATGACCAGAAATTCTGAGTAACCTCAAGCCACATACAAGGATACTGCTGCCATTCGTGCTTGTTACGCATAAACATTATCCAGAGATTATCCCTGTAAAGGCTTTTATCCTTTGAAAAACGGGTATCACGGAAGAAACGGGACACCATTTTCACAGGATCGGTCATAACCTTATCATCAATCTCATAAATCTGCGGAACAATTTCTGCGGCAATCTGCCTCATCGGAATCGTGAAGCCTTCTTTTAATTTCTGCTTATGCTCTTCGTAAAAAGTACGGCTGTTTTCAAATCTGTTCTGAGCCGCAAGGAAAAGCGTTTCAGGTTTTATTCCGTTGTATGCCATCAGATCAGCCCTCTTTCCGCCATTTTCTGAGCCGCAAGCATTATACCCATTTTTGCACTGTGGAAATTAAGACCGCCCTGCATCCACGCAGCATAAGGCTCTCTTAACGGCGCATCTGCCGAAAGCTCGATTGAGGCACCGCCGATAAATGCACCTGCCGCCATAATTACCTTATTGTCATATCCCGGCATATCCCAAGGCTCGGGAGTTACGAACGCGTCAATCGGTGCACCCGACTGCATACCCTGACAAAAAGCGATAAGATTTTCTTCATTTTCAAGAAGAACGCTTTGAACGATATCGAAGCGAGGATCGGATGAAGTCGGAGTTGTTCCGAAACCGAACTGTTCGAAAAGAGCTGCCGTAAAATAAGCCGCCTTTATCGCTTCACCTACTGTATGAGGTGCGAAGAAAATGCCCATAAAAAGCTCACGGCTCATTCCGAGAGTTGCACCCACTTCCCTGCCGAGACCCGGAGTAGTCAGGCGGTAAGAAATCTTTTCAACGAGATCTGCCCTGCCTGCAACATATCCGCCAGTTCGTGCGAGTCCGCCGCCTGCATTTTTAATAAGCGAGCCTGCGATGATATCGGCTCCTACCTGAGTCGGTTCAATCGTCTGCGTAAACTCACCGTAACAATTATCAACCATAATATCTGCATCACTGTTCTGCTTGACGACCTTTGCAATCTCGCCAATCTCTTCGCAGGAAAGGCTCGGACGAAGAGAATATCCCCTTGAACGCTGTATGTAAACAAGCTTGATTTTTTCCTTTGTTACTGCCTCTTTTATGGCATCAAGGTCAGGCTTGCCGTCCTTGAGGTCAACCTGCTTATAGATTATGCCGTAATCAGCGAGTGAACCGTCGCCTTTGCCGTCAATACCGATAACGGAATGAATGGTATCGTACGGTGTACCCGTAACGCAAAGCATAATATCACCGGGGCGAAGCATACCGTAAAGTGCAACAGCAAGAGTATGCGTTCCGCAGGTAAAATTATGACGAACAAGAGCATCCTCTGCGCAGACAATATCGGCAAACACCTTGTCTATAACCTCACGGCCTCTGTCACCGTAGCCGTAACCCGTACTTTCGGCAAACATACTTTCGCTGACATTGTTTTTAATGAAAGCGGAAAGCACCTTTTGCTGATTAAATTCCGTTATTTCGTCTGTTGTTTCAAACTGCGGTTTGATAAGCTCTAGCGCCCTTTCCGCCGCATCATTTACCTTCTGATCTATTTTAAAAAAGTTTTGTTTCATCTGTTATTAAACTCCATTCGTCTCTGACTGTAAAACCTATTGATTTATAAAAATCCACTATTGAATCGTTTTTGCAAAGAAGCTCCGTACGCCTACCCTCTGCAAGCTCGTCGTTTGCAAGCCGTGTTACGAGTGCGCCCGCTATTCCTCTGCCTCTGTAACAAGGAGAGGTCGCTACAGCTCCGAGCAAAGCCGCCTTATCCGTCCGGAAAAGCACCATTGCACAGCCTGCGGCATTTCCGTCAACCTCAGCGAGTAAAGGTTTCGCCGTGTTACGGTTTATACGGAATGTTGTGTCTGAAAGCCACGGTAGATAATCCCCGACACCCGTAAGATTTTCAGCCTTTATTATATCGTAAATTTCTTTTAATTCAAAATTATTCTTAATGTTTACTTCACGGTTTTCTCTTTCATCTTCAAAACGGACAACATATCCCCAAAGCGTTTCATCGTCAGCAAGCTCCTTTGCAACGGTACGCTTGCATTGAATAGTATTAAACCCTACTATTTTAACAAACTCAAGAAGCTCCTCGTAATCCGCATCGTATGCGCAAAGAGTCATATCACCGTCAATCCTGCTGATTGCCGCAGTGACTTCACCGTCTTCATTGATCTGCATCCAGAAATTTACAAAGTCATAATCTATCGAATAGCAATTAAAATATGCCTTTATCCTTGTGCCGAAAACATCTCTGTCGCAAAACGAAAGAAAAGCCGTATCATCTTTTTCAACACTCTTAACCATTCGCAAATTCCTCCGCAAGAGCTCTTATGAGCTTTGCGCTCTCCTCGATATCTTCCTTTTTAAGGACGCAGGACGGAGAATGAAGATAACGGCATGGAAGAGAAACTGCTATTGTTTTAACTCCACCTGCTGTTTTATGAATTGCACCTGCATTGTTTCCGCCCGCAACTGCTGCCTTGACCTGAGCTTTGATACCGTTCTTCTCAGCAAGCTCAAAAGCTTTATCGAAAAGCTCTTTCGGGTAAATCGTGCGTCTGTCCATAAACGAAATAACGCCTCCCTCTCCGAGAGAGCACACTTTCTTGCTTTCAGGTACATCTGCAAGGTCTGCCGCCGTTGTTGTTTCAACGACAATTGCATAATCCGGCTGAACTTTATAAAAAGCCGTAGCGGCTATTCCGAAGCCTACCTCTTCCCCTGCCGCGAAGTTAAAATACATATCATAAGGCAGGTCTGACTTTATCATATCAATAAGAATCGCACAGCCTACTCTGTCATCAAGAGCTCTGCCCTTTATAAATCCATCGCCGAATTCCACGAAATCCGAATTGAAGCACGCATAATCGCCGAGAGAAACAACCTCTTTTGCATCTTCGGCAGACTCCGCACCGATATCAATATACATAACTGAGGGCATATTGAGCTTTTCGGAAGCTGGAACCATATGAGTTGCCTTAACACCGATAACACCGTTCACTCTGTTTGCACCTACGGTTACGGGTTTGCCGAGCATAACTCTTTTATCAATACCGCCGATGCAATCAAAATCCAGAGTTCCGTCAGCATTGATATGAGTTATCATCATACCGACCTCATCCATATGAGCGTCAAGCATAACCTTATTCTTTGGCGTTTCTTTACCTTTTTTAAAAACTATGAGGTTGCCGAGAGGATCGGTTTCAACACTGTCAGCGTAGGCCGATACTTCACTTATAATGTAATCTCTTACGGCGTTTTCTCTGCCTGAAACGCCATCAATCAAGCAAAGATTTTTAATTGTTTCAAGCATCAAGTCCACCCCTTAAAATATATTCAGCAATAAGCCTTGCGCAATTTTCAACATCGTTGACGCTGATAATTTCAACACCCGTGTGCATATTTCTCAAAGGAATCGAAACAAGACTCGTCTTGATTCCGCCTTTTGAAAGAGCGATATGATCCGCATTTGTACCCGTAGCATCGCTCATAAGCTCAAGCTGATAAGGGATTTCACTTTCACTTGCCGTAGCCTCAAGCTTTTTGCTTATATCATAGCAAAGCACGGGAGAAAAACCTATCATCGGGCCATTATCAAGCTTGCCGCACTTCTTGGACGGCATATCGGGAGCGTCGGCAAAGCTGACATCAACACTTATACATTCATCTGCTTCAAGAAGGAAGCTTCCGTTGACAGCACCCGTACCTCCTGTCTCTTCCTGACCAGAAAAAAGAAGCTTTACCGTCGGATGCTCGGGAGCTTCGGAAACAAGCTGAGCCGCCCTGATTATCACGGCGCAACCCGCTCTGTCATCAAGCGCCGCGCATGAAATCCTTCCGTTGAGAAGCTCTGAAACGGGAGTTTTTACGGTAATTCTATCTCCCTGAGAAATGATCTTCTCTGCTTCTTCTTTACTCAGACCCGTATCAACAAGCATATCGTCAAAATCCTTTGCCTTACCCGCATCGTCAGACGAAACAAGATGAGGCGGAGTTGAAGTTATAACCCCGTAAACTGCTTCCTTTCCCCATACCGTTACATCCTGAGCCGCAAGGACGCGGGCATCCATTCCGCCGCACTTTGCAACACGCAGGAAACCGCCGTCTTCAATTGCAGTGACGATAAGACCGATTCTGTCCATATGCGCATCAAGAAGGAATGTTTTTCCGTTTCCTTCAAGCGTTGCTATGAGGTTACCGGTTCTGTCGTTTTCGGCGGTCATTGAAGACGGCAACCATTCTTTTATTTTATCTGATATATCCCACTCCATACCCGGCGTTCCGTTCGCCTGAGAGAGTGCGATTATCATTTTTTTAAGATTTTGCATAAATTTCTTCCTCTCAAAGAATTCTGAATAATATTATACCTTCAAAGAATAAAATGTGCAATATGTTGATTTTCTTTTTTGAATAAGTTATAATAATACCTGATATGATGTTAGGAGGTATCTGTATGGACGATAACGAAAACAAGTATCAGGTTATTGACCCTGACAGCGAAAAGTATAAGCTTACCGCCAAAGATATTATTGACGATAAAAAAGCCAAAAAGAAGAAAAAAAGAAAAAAGCGACTGCTTATTGCTCTTATTTCGATATTCCTCGTTTTTGCAATAATTTTCGGTACCGGCGCAGGAATTATTATGAGTTATCTCAATAAAGTTAATTATGGCGACAGCGTAGGCGAGGTCGATCCCAATCTTGACAAAGAAGAAGAGCTCACCTTTGATGAACAGGCCGACGCAGACGCCGCAATCCGTGCAAATCTTGATAACAATGTCGTCTGGCACCATAAAGATGTTTACAACATTCTTCTGGTCGGTATTGACTACGGCGACCGCAAGGACGGAGAATATTCAAATTATCTTACGCGTTCAGATGCGATGATTCTTATCTCGCTTAACATGAGGGATAATATTATTAATATGGTTTCCCTTTCTCGTGCTGCATATGTTTCGATTCCCGGACGAGGAAACAAGCGTCTGAATGCCGCCCACGCTTACGGAGGAGCTAACCTTCTCGTTGAAACGATTGAGCAGAATTATAAGATCAGTATTGACAGATATGTTACGGTTAACTTCGAAGGCTTCCAGAATATTGTTGACACTCTCGGCGGCGTTTCAATCAATATGAGCGCAAAGGAAGCACGCACTATCCTCGGAAAATCAAGCGGCGGAACATATAGGCTTTACGGCGAGGATGCTATGGCTTTTGCGAGACTTCGTTCAATTGATACAGACCGTGACCGTACAGGCAGACAGAGAAAGCTCCTCAACGCAATGGCCGCAGAGCTTCGCAATGTTTCGGTCAGTCAGCTCTTCAATCTTCTTGATGCTTTTCTTCCCCTTGTTACGACAAACTTCGAAAAGGGTGAGCTTGTCAAGCAGATGACTAATGTGCCGAAATATCTCAGTTATTCCGTCAAAGAAGCTGTTATCCCCCATAACTATGTTCCTCTTACAATGAGAGACGGCAAAGAGGTTCTCATTCTCGACTGGGCAGAGACGACAGACTATATTCACAAGCTTCTCTACCCCGGAATGGTTCCTGATTCAAATTAAAATCACACAAGATTAAAACCCAATGAGATTTAAGCTTCTCATTGGGTTTAATTTTATTCTTCGGACTCAGCAGAAGCCTCTTCAGAAATTTCTGCCGACGGAGCATCAGCTTTGATTTCGTCAACAGCCTCCATCACCTCATGGGGTTCATCTTCAATCTCAAGAGTTCCCTCCATAAGCTGTGCAAATTTCTTACCGTCAATCTTTTCGTGTTTTACAAGGTATTCGGCAAGCTCGTCAAGCTTATCTCTGTGCTGAGTAAGGATTACTTCTGTTTTCTTATATGCATCGGTAATAACATTTTTGATTTCATCATCAATAGCCATAGCCGTTGCTTCGGAATAATTCTTTGAATGGCCGTAATCTCTGCCGAGGAAGACCTGCTCGTTATGACCTGCATAGCATACGGGGCCGAGACTGTCGCTCATACCGTACTTAGTTATCATCTTTCTTGCAACTTCAGTCGCTCTTTCGATATCGTTTGAAGCGCCCGTCGAAACATCGCCTCTGACTATCTGCTCAGCAACGCGTCCGCCGAGAAGAGATACAAGCTCCTCGAGCATCTCGCTCTTATATTTATAAGTCTTATCCTCAGTTGGAACATAGAGGGTATATCCTCCCGCCATTCCGCGGGGAATAATCGAAACCTCGTGCACCGGGTCCTGAGTCTCCAGGTAATAGCTCGCCACGGCGTGACCCGCTTCGTGGAAAGCTGTCATCCTCTTTTCTTTCTCGCTCATTTTATGAGATTTTTTCTCAGTACCGATAACAACCTTTCTGGTTGCCTCTTCGATTTCGGACATTGTGATTGCTTTCTTGTTTCTCCTTGCGGCAAGAAGAGCTGCTTCATTAAGAAGATTTTCGAGGTCAGCGCCAACGAAGCCTACCGTTGAATTTGCGATAACCTTAAGGTCAACATCGGGAGCAAAAGGCTTGCCCTTTGCGTGAACCTTAAGAATAGCTTCTCTGCCGTTTGCATCGGGATAGCCGACAGTAACCTGACGGTCAAATCTGCCCGGACGAAGAAGCGCCGGGTCAAGGATATCGGGTCTGTTTGTTGCCGCGATAATGATTACACCTTCGTTTTTGCCGAAGCCGTCCATTTCAACAAGTAGCTGATTAAGAGTCTGCTCTCTTTCATCGTGTCCGCCGCCCATACCTGCGCCGCGCTGACGGCCGACAGCATCAATTTCATCGATGAAGATTACAGACGGTGATTCTTTTTTAGCCTGGCTGAAGAGGTCACGGACTCTTGACGCACCTACGCCGACATACATTTCAACAAAATCCGAACCTGAAATCGAGAAGAACGGAACATCCGCCTCGCCTGCAACAGCTCTTGCAAGAAGAGTTTTACCTGTACCCGGAGGGCCTACGAGAAGCACTCCTTTCGGAATTCTTGCGCCGAGAGAATTGAACTTATCGGGGCTTTTGAGGAAATCAACCATTTCGCTGAGCTCCTCTTTCTCCTCGTCCGCACCTGCAACCTGCTCAAAGGTTGTCTTATTCTTCTCATCCTTCTGCTTTTTGGCATTTATCTTTCCGAAATTAAGGGTTCTGTTCATATCTCCGTTAGCCGAATTCACCTTGCGCATCATAAAGAAGAATAGAGCTACGAGAAGACCCATTGTAAGAAATGTCGGAAGAAGATTTGCTATCCACGAACCGGCTGAGCCTGAAACAAATTCATATTCTATGATATCGTCTTTTTCAGCGGTCTTATTATGCTCACGGACGATTTCATTAACATCGTTTATAAAAACATTGACATTAGGAACACGATATTCCTGCTGTGTCTGACCTTCACCCTCAAGCGTGTACTTAAGGCTGCCGCTGCTGAGGTTCAATGTGAACTTATCCACCTTACCCTCATCAAAATACTGAACTATCTGATAATACTCAACCTTATCCTTACCGTTGGCACCAAAGTAATTCGCAACACCTATCGCGCCAAACATTATAAGGGGAATAAGAATGTACGGTAAAAAAGCGCGATAACGCTTTTTCTTACCTTTATTGTTGTTGTTCGGATTTTTGTTCAAAAATTTCACTCCTGTATACGATAAACACAACAGATTCAATTATCTGCAATATCTTCGATTACGATTATTTTTTTTGTTTTTTCGGTTATTTTTGCCCTGTCTGCACAACCTAATTTCTCCACCCAGAGGATGCCCTCCTCATCAGACAATATCATCAGGTTGTTTCTGCCTTCGGGCTTCTTTTCGTTAAAAAGCTTTTTCAGCGTTTTTGTGCAGGAGCTTCCTGCAAGACGCATTTTATCGCCTGCGCGTCTGTTGCGGATAATACATTTTCCCACAACCGCATCATAGTCTAACACTTTATTATGAACAAACTGTTTCGGCGATACATCATTTTTATTAAAAACAGTCGCTTTAATTTTTCTGCCCTTAAAAGACGCTTCAAAATCTGAGAAATCATACTCCCATTCATCCGACTCTTCGGCTTCAGGATTAACATACAAAACCGAGCCTTTTACGGCAATTACGGTCTCCCCTATAATCTGCACCGTTCCTCCGTCAAGTATACCCTCTGCCAATTCAAGGTGGATTAGTTCAGGCTTAACACCTGCTTCGGATTCTATAATTTCAGCAAGAACTCTTTTGCGTATCAACAGATGTTGAGCTTTGATTGCATCAGCATTATAACCGTTTTCAAGCCTTGCACCGTTCAATGCTTTAAGCGTTTCTTCCTGCAGATACTCCTGCGCTTCATCAGCCGATGAAATAAGCCTTGAAATCGCTTTTTCGAAGGAAGGATTGATTTTTTTCAGCTCCGGTATAACATTGAGACGGATTCTGTTGCGTGAATATAAATCATCGAAATTTGTTTTATCCGTTACATAAGATATTGAATTCCTTGCGCAATACTCTTCAATTTCATCGCGGGTGCAATCAATAAGAGGTCTTATGATATTCCCCCTGACCGCAGGAATTGAGCATATACCCTTAAGCGACGCCCCTCTTGTTTCGTTAAGAATGAGCGTTTCGCATCTGTCACTGAGTGTGTGAGCAGTAGCGACAAGACAATCTCCGAGAGAAGAAAAAGCTTCATACCTCATCTGACGGCCACACTCTTCAAGGCCGAGTTTCCTTTCCTTTGCAACAGCAGGCACATCATAAGAGAAAATATGCAGTTTAACTCCGAGCTTTTCACATTCGGCTTTAACAAAGCATTCGTCTCTCTTCGCGTCCTCACCCCTGATTCCGTGATTTATATGACAAGCCTCCAGGTGTATATCATATTCATCACGAAGCGAATAAAGAGAATAAAGCAGTGCCATTGAATCCGCGCCGCCTGAAAGAGCGACAACCACCCTTGCCCCTCTTAACGCCATATTGTAACGCTCAATCGTTTTTCTGACTTTACATATCATTTCTGAGCTTCTCCAATGCCATAAAGAGAGTATAATCGCCGTCCCATATCATTTCGACGGTATCGGTTCGTCCGTGTCGGTTTTTAGCCACAATAACTTCTACCTTGTTTGCAAGCTCCTGAGAATTCTCTTCAGTATCCTTTTCGTCCTTTTCACCTGCGTAGTAATCAGGTCTGTAAAGCATAAGAACAATATCAGCATCCTGCTCGATTGAGCCTGATTCACGAAGGTCGGCAAGCTGAGGACGGTGCGAGCCGCCCCTGCCTTCAGTACCACGGGAAAGCTGAGCACAACAGATTACGGGAATCGCGAGATCCTTCGCCATCAGTTTAAGCTCTCTTGTTATTTCACTGACCGCCTGAACACGGTTTTCCGTTCTTCCTGCAGGTCTGATAAGTCCGAGATAATCGATAATAACACATTCAACGCCCTTAAGACGGCGGATTCTCGCCTTCATTTCAGGAACCGTTATTGAGCTCGTATCGTCAAAATATAGCTCGACATTGCTCAACGCGTTTGTTGCCATTCCGAGGCGTTGCCAATCCTCCGCATCAAGTTCACCAGTTCTCATTTTCGCAGAATTGACACGAGCCTCCGTTGCAAGAACACGCATTGCAAGCTGTTCCTTAGTCATTTCAAGAGAGAACATAAGAACGCGTCTCTTTCCTATAACAGAGACATTTCTTGCAAGATTCAGCGCAAAGCTGGTTTTACCCATCGCGGGACGCGCACCTATAAGGATAAGGTCTGATTTATGAAGCCCCGTAAGAACATTATCAAGATCCGAATATCCCGTAGGGTAGCCTTTATAGAGGTCTTTGTCAGGCGAAGTAAGGTGTTGAAGGGTCGTATAAACATCGCTGATAATTATATCACCGATTTTTGACGGAGCATTCGTTTTTCTTCCCTGCCTGATGTTATATATCTTCTGCTCAGCAGATTCAAGCAGCTCATCCGCTGTCTGCTCCTGCGACGAAGCCGCATCAATTGTTTCCCTTGACGCGTTTATGAGCGAGCGTATGTAAAACTTTTCCTTGACTATCTTTGCATAGGATTCAACATTTGCAGTTGACGGAACAACCTGAGCAAGCTGAAAAAGATAATTCTTTCCTGCGGCAGTATCATACACCTTATCCTTGACGAGCATATCAAGAACAATAAGGGGGTCAATTTTACCACCCGTAGCTTCAATCGTAGCCATTGCGGTAAAAATCGCCTTATGCTGAGGAAGATAAAAATCCTCCGCGCTCAGAAGCACCTGCACCTGAGGCATACAGCCGGGATCCATAAGAAGAGAACCCAGCACTGCCTGCTCCGCTTCAAGGCTGAAAACGGAATCCGTTGCATTGAAATTATTAAGACTTTCCATAAGTCTTACCTCTCTTATTCCTCTGTTACCATTACGGTGAAATCAGCAGTTACACCCTGATAAAGCTTTACGGTTGCAGAATAACTGCCGAAAGCCTTGATATCGGGAGCTGTGATTTTTCTTCTGTCAATATCAATTGCATACTGCTTTTTGATGTGCTCTGCAATTTCCTTTGATGTTACTGAGCCGAAAAGTCGGCCTCCCTGACCTGCTTTTGCTTTAATTTTAACAGCCTTACCGCTGATCTCTGCAGCAGCCTTTTTAGCTGCCTCCGTCTCAACAGCAATCTTATGCTTCTTAGAATCTTCTCTGTTTTTGAGCTCTGTCATCGCCTGAGAATTAGCTTCAATTGCAAGATTTCTCGGAAAGAGATAGTTCCTTGCATATCCGTCCGATGTGTTAACAAGCTCGCCCTTCTTGCCGAGGGACTTGACATCCTGCTGTAAAATAACTTTCATTTATGTTACCTCATTTCTTGTATTCTTCATTATAACGGTCAATGCTGCTGACAAGCTTTTCCATAGCCTGATGAACATCGACACCCTTAAGCTGAACCGCCGCCATAGTCTGGTGACCGCCGCCGCCGAGATATTCCATAATAACCTGCACATTGACAGCTCCGAACGAACGGGCTGAAACGCAGACCATATTATCCATTTTAAACATAACAAACGAAGCATCAACGCCGCTTATATTAAGAAGCTCATCAGCCGCCTGCGAGCTTACCATACGGGTGTTTTCGGAGCTGATTTCATTGACTGCGATTGCGCAGTTATGATACTTTCTTGCTGAGCCTATGATTTTATTTCTCATATGGTAGCTTTCGATATCATTTGAGAAGAATTTCTTCACTCTGACCGTTTCAGCACCCTGAGACTTAAGGTATGCCGCCGCCTCAAAGGTCTTTGAGCCTGCTCTGAGAACAAAATTCTTCGTATCAAGCACGATTCCCGACATAAGAGCATCCGCAACAAAAGAACCTACCTGATCAAGAGACGGAATATATTCCATTAGCTCAGTAACCATTTCACAGGCAGAAGACGCACTCGGATCGTGGAAGAAAATAACCGCATCCTTGATATAATCGACAGCTTTTCTGTGATGGTCAATTACAACGACCATATCAGCCATATCCAGAAGCTCTCTGTTTTCAACAAAATTAGTTATATGCGTATCAACGATAACAAGAAGATTTTTCTTGCCCTGGTGCATCTTGTGCTTTGCTTCTTCGATTGAAATTACAGTACCTTCAAAAAGCTCGTCCGCCTTTTGAATAAGCGGCAAAGCCATAGAGGTCTTTCTCTCTGTTGCAATATATGCACGCTTTTCAAAAACCTGAGCAATTTTTACAACGCCGATAGCGGCACCCATTGCGTCAAAATCAGGGAATCTGTGTCCCATAACAAAGAGATTATCACAGCCCTGAATAAGCTCCGTCAATGCTGCAGCAACCATTCTCGACTTAACCTTCGTCGTACTCTCAACGCTCTTTGAAACACCGCCGAAAAATTCATAATTATCCCTGTTCTTTACAACGGTCTGGTCGCCGCCTCTGCCGAGAGCCATATCAAGAGCCAACTTTGCATTCTTTTCACATTCAGGGAGATGATTTCCCGTTCCGACGCCTATCGAAAGTGTTACGCCTACGAATTTATTTTCATAAGTGAAATTTCTTACGGCGTCCAGCAAATCGAAACGGCGTGCAATCATATCCTCAAGGTCACGGTTTTCTGCAACGATGAAAAACTTTGAATCGCTGAATTTACTGATAAAGCACTTATAATCAGCAATCCATGTTTCAATTATTTTTTCAACGCCGTTTCTGATTGCGGCGCAGTCACTTTCTCTGTAATCCTGCTGAATTTCTGCCATATTGTCAATTGTCATAACAAGAATTGACGGACGGGTATTAACATACTCGTCAGCAATTTTAATATACTTCGTTGATTCAACAAAATAGAGCACAACAACATCCTCGTTGCCCTTCTTCGCTCTATGTGAAAAAACAGTAAAATGCTTATCGTCAGAATCTATTATAACTCCCGTTTCAGACGCGTTGAGTATAGTATCCATACCGACCTGATTGAACGAATTTGTAAGTTCGCTGTATCCCGTCGGATTAGAACCGATTACGATGCGTTCAAAAACATTGTTGTACCATATAATCTCACCGTTATTTCTGCAAACGGCAATAGGAAGCGGAAAATTATTTGAATCCTTACCTCCCATAAAATCAAGGCTTGACGATATATGGCTAAGAAGCTGTTGCTTTCTGATGTTAAAAACATAAACATAGACAATAGTCAGAGCAACAACCGCAAGAAGCACAATAAGCTCCGCCACAGCTAACCATATATTTGCCATAAAAAACGACAGAATAACAAACACCAACGCCGCAACTATCGCTCCCACAAACACAGGGAAATTACGAATCAATGCTTTGATTTTCAAGGTTACACCTCCATAATTACAGTAAGAATCATAGGGCTCCTCTTTGTTCTTTCATAAACAAATCTGGAAATTTCATCCCTTACTGCCGATTTGATTGAATTATGATCGCCGGTTTTGCTTTCAAGGCAATTTTCAATTGCATAGCGAGCAACATCGCGGGCGTCGTCAATCAGCTCCTCAGATTCTTTAACATACACAAATCCTCTCGTAAGAATTTCGGGACCCGAAACAATGTATCCTGAATAGCTGTCAATTGACGCCGCTACGACAATCAATCCGTCCTGAGCAAGTCTCTTTCTGTCACGAAGAACAACATCGCCGACATCGCCGACACCTGAGCCGTCAACAAATACCTGACCCGAAGGTATGCTTTCGCCCTTTTTCATCCAGAGCTCATTCATTTCAACCTGAACGCCGTTATCGGCAATAAAGATATTTTCCTTCGGAATTCCCATACTTTCAGCGAGCTGAGCATGCTTTCTTATATGTTTCTGCTCACCGTGAACGGGAATAAAATACTTCGGCTTGATTATGCCCATCATAAGCTTAAGCTCTTCCTGACAGGCGTGTCCCGAAACATGGACTCCGTTTGTTTTTTCATATATTACATCAGCACCAAGCTTTAGAAGCTCATTTATAACTTTTCCGATTGTTTTTTCATTACCGGGAATCGGAGTTGCTGAGATTATTACGCAATCGTTCGGACCGACGGCAACCTTCTTATGCCCCGAAAAAGCCATTCGTGAAAGAGCCGACATCGGCTCGCCCTGGCTGCCCGTAGTCACTATAACCATCTGCTCTGCGGGATACTTATTGATAAGATCAATGCTTACAAGGGTATTTTCAGGGATATTGAGATAGCCGAGCTCACTGCCTATATTGACAACATTTTCAAGGCTTCTTCCTGAAAGTGCAACCTTTCTGCCCATTGCGTGCGCCTGATCAATTATCTGCTGAACACGGTGAACATTCGAAGCAAAGGTTGCGATAATAATTCTTCTCTGCCCCGCTCTTTCAAAAAGGGTGCGAAGGGATTCTCCGACCTTTTTTTCGCTCTCTGTATAACCCGGTCGCTCTGCATTCGTTGAATCGGAAAGCATACAAAGAACGCCCTTTGCGCCGATTTCGGCAAAGCGGTTGAGATTTATCATATCTCCGTCAATGGGAGTGCTGTCAATTTTAAAGTCGCCCATCTGAACTATCGTTCCCGCTCCGCATTCAATAGCGAACGCAAGCGAGTCGGGGATAGAATGGTTGACATGGATTGCCTCAACTTTGAAATTGCCGAGAGCTATCACATCACCCGGCTGAATGACATTGAGCTTAACCGCTCCTTTAAGATGCTGCTCTTCAAGCTTCGCCTCAATAAGACCTACCGTCAGGCGTGTACCGTAAACGGGGATATTGACGGTTTTGAGCAAGTAAGCCAGACCGCCTATATGGTCTTCGTGACCGTGAGTTATGACGATGCCCTTGATTTTTTCAGCGTTCTTTTCAAGATAGCTGAAATCAGGAAGGACGAGGTCAACGCCGAGCATATCAGGGTCAGGGAATGCAAGGCCGCAATCAACAAGCATAATTTCATTATCATACTCGTAAACGGTTATGTTCTTTCCAATCTCGTTGATACCGCCGAGGAAGCCTATTTTTACGGGTTTTGTCGGCTTCGGCTTGTTCGGACGGCGGTTATTTTTCTTCTGAGGTCTTTTGTCCGTTCTCGTTTCCGCTTTAGGTGCAGTCTTTTTAACCGTGGACTGTTTCTTCTGCTGAACTGTTTTTTCTTCCTGCTTATTCTGTTTTGTCTTACTTTTTGAAGCTGATTTGCTGAAATATCTGCTTTTTTTAAGCTGTTTTTTCTGCGTCTGCTTCTGACCTTTTTCGGTCATTTCTCTATTTGGCATTAAAAAAATATTCTCCTGTTCATATATTTTCGTAAATCTATGTAAAGTCTGAATTAAGTTACTTATAAAAATTGCTACTTTTCCATTTTCATTTTTATGCTAGTATATAATACTATATAATCCATCAAATTGTCAACTGTTGAGAAATATTATTGGTACAAAAGTTTTACGATAAACATTGTTTTTAAAAACGGTTTGTGATAGAATTATTCTATTCCTCAAGGAGGGTTTGTTATGAAACAGGTAGATATTTTCACTGACGGCGCTTGCTCAGGCAATCCGGGACCCGGAGGCTGGGGCGCTATTTTAAGATATAAGGGCACGGACAAGGAAATAAGCGGTGGCGAAGCACAGACGACAAACAACCGTATGGAGCTGACAGCCGTTATCGAAGCTCTTAAGCTTTTAAAAGAGTCCTGCGAGGTTACACTCTGGACAGACTCAAAGTATGTCGCAGACGGACTTGGTAAAGGCTGGGCAGCAGGCTGGAAGAAAAACGGATGGAAAAAGGCAGACAAGAAGCCTGCACTTAACCCTGATTTATGGGACGAGCTTCTGAGCCTTAACGATAAGCATACAATCAAAATACAATGGATAAAAGGTCACGCATCGCACCCCGAAAACGAAAAATGCGACAGAATGGCCGTTGCCGAGTCGCAGAAATACCGATAAAAATTAACACGGAGCACCTTCGCGGTGTTCCGTGTTTTATTCATACAATCAATTCATAATGCTCGACTAGCTTTCCGTCCGTATATTCAACCGTTTTGGCTTCGTTTTTACCGAAGCAGAGGTTTATATACGCTCCGTTAAGAGACAGGACTGCCGATTTGCTTTCCTGCGAATTGTTAAGAAGGCGGATGATGAAGCTATCCTTACCGTAGCGTTTTTTCATTGTTATGAGAACGATATTTTTATCGGAAATATCAAGATTGAAATCCGACATTTGCCCGTCCCTCTCAATCGGGAAAACATTGCAGGCATACGGCTTCTGGCAGAATTCCGTTGCAAGCCTTTCAAGCTCATCCTCATTCGCAACCGCAAGACGGAAACGGAAGTTACGCTCGGACATATCGATTTTCTTGACGAATCTTTCCGTCGGGATAAGCTCTCTGTCCTCAATCGGATGTGCGCAATAGGTTGCTGTTCTGATAAGTGAAACGGAAATTTCACTGTCTTTAAACGATGAACCATATGCAACATCATTTATGAGTGCAAGACATTCCTTACCGTTTTTCACTGCAGAAAAACGCTGTGAAACACATTCTCTGCCATCCATAAAAAGAGGCTCTGTGCCGAAGCAGGTCTGTCCTACATATTCACCGTCGATATTTACGGGGACTGAAAGCTTTATAAGCTTATTGATATCCCCTGCAAAGACATCGACTTTGACATCAATATACGGATTAGTTTTATAGATATCGTATTCTACTCGGATTCGTGTATTATCCTTTTTAAAGAAGCACTCAACGCCAAGGTAGATTTCGCCGTCTTCGATAACCTGAAGAGGCTTCATCCCCTCAAATACACCGTCAGGGCTCTGCATAAGCTCAAACGGCTGAGGATTTCTGCCCATTGCCTCAAGCTGGAAATCACCCATTCCCCACGGGTCGGCGTTATCTTCATACATAACCGGGCAGAACGCACCGCCGTTTATATATTCCTTACCGTGGATTTTATATGAACGGAGAAGTCCTGTTTTGCCGTCAATTTCAACACGCTTATTCCCGTTATCAAAAATTATATCGCTGTTTGCAGGCAGTTCGCGCTTCGGCTCAACGGGTTTGAAATCTGCATAGATTGAAAATCTTGAAACAGATAGAGGCGCAAGCTTGCTTTTTATAACGAAGCGCTTTCTCCAGTCAAGATTAAGATTGCTTTCTTCCTTTATAAACTGAACGGGAACTTCATTTCCGTTTTCATCATAAACCCTGAAGCAGGAAACTTTTTCTCTTGACCAGTTCTGATCAGCAAGCGTAAGCTCACATTCAAACTCCGTATCCCATTCATAGGGATGAGGATTGAAAACAAGAATGGGATACTCGCCTTCTGCCGCCTTATGCTGCGCAGAAGAAAGAGCAAAATATGCTCTTGCTCGAAGTCTATTGAGTGTCAGCATTCCGTGTTCAAGCAGACGGATGCCGTTTTCTTCGCCTGCCTTTATCGATGTTCCGGGAAGGACATCGTGGAACTGACTGTTAAGCAGATCCTCAACTGCATCATCAAGCTCTTTTTCGGGATATTCGATAAGCCCTCTTGCTGCTGCAACAGAACACATTTTTTCAGTTACCGCAAGCATAGATTCAAAGGCTGCGTGGCGCGATTTTACACCGGACATCGTTGTGTAGCATCCGGGCATACTGATACGAAGTGACTTGTCGTGACGGTTTTCGGGATTAATTTTTCTGAAGAAATCATCGGGAGTTGAATGCGCAACGGGTATGTCGGAGCTTTCGATAAACTCTTTGATATCTCTGAGGTCCTTTCTTGACGGTCCTCCGCCGTGATTTCCGACACCCCATAGTATCAGCGTCACATCATTATCGTCATCAGCCATAATCCTTTTGATTTTTTCCATTGCCTTTCCAAGACCGGTGTTATAGCCTCTCGAATGAGCCGCCTTTATTTCGCTTCCGTCAAGACCTTCCCATATAAACTGACCGAACGGCAACTCGTCACAGCCCTCACGGCAGTAGATATAATTCTTCTGACCGCATTTTTTAATAATCTGCACAAGACCGACAGAATGGCCGAACGCATCAAGTCCGATCGCTGTTTCAGGGAATGTGCCGAATTTTTCTTCAAAATACCGTTTGCCGTGCTGAATCTGACGAACTATACTTTCTCCGTTAGGCATATTCACATCAGGCTGAAGATACCAACCGCCCATAATATGCCACTTGCCTTTTTTGATAAGCTCGCGTATTCTTTCAATAAGTGATGGCGCATACTCCTCTATGTATTTGTAGAGCGTCACCTCATTGTGGCAAAATATATAATCAAATTCATCTGCAAGGTCAGCGGCCGCTCTGAAGGTTGAAAGAGCCGAAGCCGCGCCTTCCTCCCATTCCCACTGCCAGATAGGGTCAAGGTGCGCATTGCAGATAAGATGAACTTCCTTCATAAACATCTTCCTTTCGGATTTTTCTGACAATTATATTATCATACATTCAAATTAATTGCATCTGTTTTCAAAAAAATATTGTATAAGATTTTATTTTGCTGTATAATCAAAATATTCAAGGAGGTATCAATATGAAAAAGTCATTTCTGAAAATCATTTCTTTGTTTCTCAGCCTGACGCTTGTTTTTTCAATCAGCTCTACAGGTGTTATGGCCGCTGAAAATGAATCCGTACAGCTTCCGTCATCCGAAGCATTGGCTGACAAAGTTACGGAAGGTGCAATTTCTTCAATCAGAACCGTCGGAAGTCTTTTTGAAGGTCTTGAACCTGTTGATTCGGGAGACGCTTTCCTCAACAACATTCTTAAAGTGCTTTACAATGCGCTCAATGTGATCGTTGAAGTTCTCGTAAAGACAATATGCACGATTTATCCCGACCCTGCAGGCTGGAAAGATCTCGCAGACCACTCAACTGATACATTTCTTGAGGGTCGTGATGAATACAAAACATCAGCGAACGCAGGCAACTGCTGGTCTCTCGGATATTCAAGCAGAAGTCTCATCCCCGATGACTTTGAAAGTGGCAAATATTACCTTGGCCGTGACCTTATGAACAAAAAAGCTGAAGGTATTTATGACGATATGCGAATCCGCGTTGCAGTGCTTGACGATAACAGCGGCGACGGTGCAGTTGTTCTCGGAGCTATTGATGCTCTCGGCGTTACTTCAACGGATGTAAGATCAATCCGCGCAGGTGTTCTTGAATATTGCAAACAGGAAGGTATCGCAGTTTCAAGCATCAACATTATGTCAACTCACGCTCATTCTGCACTTGACACTCAGGGAGTCAGCACAGAGTTTTTCTATAAGCTTTTCGTAAGCAGTATACAGAATCTCCTCGGAATTCAGGGTGAACTCCCCTTTATGGAGGCTCCCGCATATTTCAAGCAGTATTTTGTTGAGCAGTCAATAATCGCTGTTACAGAAGCTTTTGAAGATATGGAAAGCGGCTCGCTTTACTACGATTCAATTGATGCAAGCGAATATATCAAAGACAAGAGAGATCTTGTCTCAAAAGAAGATATTCCCGAAATTGCCGCACTTTATTTTGTTCCTGACAGCGGCAGTGAGGACACTTACATAGCAGACATCACCTGCCACCCGACTTCATTCAGCGCAAGCAACGGTCTTGTTGCATCTGACTATATTTATTATATCGACGAATACATAAAAGCTCAGGAAGGCGCAAACTTCGTTATGATCCAGGGTGCTTGCGGTCAGCTCACCCGTGATAACATCGATGTTGACACAACGGGTATGGACGAATGGGAGGAAAAAGGCGCAGACACAAAATTCCTTGGAGAAACCTTCGGCGAATTCATTATTTCTGCTGAATACGAAACTGAGCTTGACCCGATAATCAATGTTCACCATAAAGAAATCGTAATTACTCCCGAAAACAGTATTCTTGCACTCGCTTGTGAAATCAACCTCGTTAACAATCAGGTTTACTATCTTGAAGACGGCGTCGGAATTATTTCAGAGATGGGTTATCTTGAATTTGGAAACAAGGTCGGTTTCGCTCTCTTCCCGGGCGAGTTTTATCCTGAGGTTTTCTGGGGTCACGAAATAATCGGTGACACAACATGGGACGGCTCAGACTGGCAGTATGCTTCACTTGCCGATTCTGTTGAGGGTGTTGATGTTTACTGCGTAAGCCTTGCAAACGATGCTCTCGGCTATGTTCTTACAGACGACAACTTCGCATTTATGGGGCACATTATCGGCGAAGGAATCGCTGATGAAGTTCTTTCAGTCGGCAAGCATACAGGCTCATATTTCGTAAGCAATTACCTTGAGCTTCTTGACAGTTATATTAAATAAAACCTGCATATAAGTTAACGGCTTGTCGTTTTCGACAAGCCGTTATAATTTTACCTGAATATCTTTGCAAACAATCCGAGAAACCTTGTTACTATAACACAGAAAAATTCAAAAATACCGTCAGCATTCTCAAACTGAGAATCGAACTGAACTTTTACTTTTTCTGATGATGCAGTGAATGTTACATCGTCAAAACTGAGGTCTGAATTTTCACCTGAGAAACAAAACTCGATATTTTTCACTTTTTCAAGTTTTTCATTCGTGAATGCAACACCGCCTTCGTTACCGTGAAGATAGAGACGGTTGAGATCAAGCGTAATAATATGCCATTCGCCGTCTGCAGGAATCACGGTGCTAGGGTCAGTCGTACCAATAATTGCAGGAGCGTGCCACATTGAGGCATTTTTATAAAACTTAACCGCATCAAGCGTAATGTCAAGTTCGCCGTTATTTCTGACACAAAAGCTCATCGTATCATAGTCGCTATAGTCCGTATCCGTACCCCAAAAGCTTTTCTCTTTCATTCCCTCTTCGTAAGTAAGCAGAGGCTTTACGGCAAACTTCTTCTTATCTGAGAGTATTCTCATACAATAATCGCCTGAATAAGGAGCTTCGTTCGAACGGTAAAGTTCCGCCGTTTCAGATACCCACGAAGGATAATAACCGCTGTCAGCATCCGTCATCGTATGCCATATTTCTTCAGCTTCACAGTCCGCCCATTGTTTATCCGTCCAGTAATGAGTGCCGACGGTTTCATCAGTTATGAATATGCTGACAGGCAACGGATTTTCTCCTTCATAGGATGCCGCGAGATTTGAGCGACCGTTACCCATACAATAGGCATATGTTGCAGAGACAGGGTTTTCTATCGTTTCATTCCATACCCTTACGGTATCTGTAGAAACGATTTCCGCCTTTGCTTCAAGGTAAATTCCGTCTTCACCGCAGACAGCAAAACCAAGGAGTTCATCACCCATTGCAACAAGACCGTCGCCGACATTATTGAATGTGATATAAAGGCTACCATCCTTAGCTTCAACTGAGTTGACCGTTGCCGCAGTATAAGTTTCAAACTTATCGTAGACCATACCCTTTGCACAGAGAGCCATTCTCTCGCCTATCTCCTGCTTGTGCTCAGGATGAATAACGCCCACTATAGGAACATAAGTTATCGGCAGGTCGTAGATGCCGAAGGTTGCCCGTGATTCGGGATGATTTGCCTGAATTTTTGAGAAAGCAATGTTTCTGTCAGGAAGCACCATTCCGTCTGTTGTATAGAAATACTCTGCAAGATTTGTGTAAATCAGAGGGAAAAGTCCTTTATCGTACGAGAAAACCTCCGTATAAAGCTCCTGCATTGTATCCATCGCAAGGGAATAATATTCCTTCGGATATCCTATATCGCTTTCACCCTGATACCATATCATTCCGACAGGACGAAAATTCTTAAGCGCTTCAATCTTATGATTATAATTCGTTCCGATATCAGTATAAACATTCTGATCTTTTTCTGACCATTCTTCACTTGTCTTATATGCTCCGTAATCACGCATCATTTTTGCAAGCTCGGGCTCGGAATCAACCTTTTCTCTTGAAATCCAACTGGCAATAGAACTTCCGCCGAGAGCCGCATTAAGTATGCCTATCGGCATATCAAGCTCAGTAAGCATTTCGCTTGCAAAATAAAATGCAACAGCACTCATTCCGTAGATATGGTCGCTTTTACCGTCTATCCAATACGCACCCTCAATATCCACCATAGGCTCATCGGGAATAAAAGTCGGAACAGGCTCATTATTTCTATACGAAGGAACTATAAGCACGCGGAGCCATTCGCTGTACTTTGTGCCGCTAAGAGAATCCTCCAGGCCTCCCTTAGCCTGACCGAGTGGATACTGCATATTGCTCTGTCCGCTCGCAAGCCAAAGTTCGCCGAAAACAACTCTTGAAAGCCTTGCGAATTCCTTGCCGTTTTCCTCAACCGTTACCGTGTACTCCTTAAAAGCACCCTCAGGCGAGTCAAAAGAAACGGTAAAGGTACCGTCCTGTTTTGTTGCGCTCTCCCCTGTTTCTATTACAATACCATTCTCATCAAACAGAGTTACAGATATTTCACTTCCTGCTTTTGCAGTGCCGGCAAGAATTGCCTCATCATTCTGTTGAAAAAGCATTCCGTCCCCATAGACCGTGTAAAGCTTCGTCTCGGCATCCACCGCATAGGTAGCAGGCATACAACAAAAAGCAAGGATTAAAGCCAATAAAATTGAGATCGTTTTTTTCATCATAGCATCCACCTCATATAAGAGCTTTGAATTTATCCGACCATACCTGCATTGAATAATTTTCAACTATCTCTTCTTTTGCAGTAAGTCTTTCGTTCTCCGTCTCAGGTTTATCCACATCATCAATTGCCTTTGACAGCACTCTTTCGTAATCGTCAACATCTTCGCTCCTAAAATAGCGGATACTGCTTACCTTATCCGTAATCTGTTGCGGAATATCGCTCACAACAGCAAGGCTTCCGCAATACATAGCTTCAAAAACAACAAAAGGCAAAGCACCTTCAGACCTCGACGGACTCAGGATGATGTCCGTGTTATGATAGTAAGTTCCTATATTTTCCGTCGGAGGAAGTATGGTCAGCCAATCAGGCTTTTCGCCGAAATGATTTCTGATTTCAGCCTCAAACTCTTCAAGATGAGATGCAACAACAACATAAAGAAGCGCGTCATATTTCTCACGGATGCGTTTGAACACTTCGAAAGTCAGGTCGGTTCCCTTGACCCTGCAGTTATACCCGACGGCAAGACAAGAAACCTTATCTGTCTGCGGAAAATCATCAACCTTTGAAAGTCTGTCAAGCGACAGCGCGTGTTCAAGAGTATCAATATCCCTGCCCGGAAAGGACTTCATTGCTTTTTCGGTCACTGAATTGCTGACACCGAGAAGCACATCATTTTTATACAGCACGGTCCGAAGCTTGTGGCTGAAGCCTTCGGCGTTATAAGTACATTGAAAAAAACGGACAACAGGAATTGACGGGCAGAACAATCGGGTTATGATATCCATTTTAATATCGTTAAAATGCCTGAATATTTTCACTACATTATGCTTTTTAACGATTTTTCTCAAAAGAAAGATGTTTTTCAGGAAACTTTCCGTCTGAACATAAACGGTTGCACCGTCAGCCCTCATATCCTCTATCCAATTTTTTGCATTGGTCGAAAGTGCTCTTGCCGGCAGAAGATATATCTGCTCAATATTATCTTTCTGCAAGTCTTTGCGCAAGAATTCAAGAGCATTCATAAAACCGCCCTTGTAATTGGCGGCATAGTCGCATATATGCAAGACACTGAATTTCATATTCACAACTCCAATCAAGAGTTTTAACATTATAAAGATACCACAACACTAAAGCAAAGTCAATTTAAAACAAATTTGTTGAAATGTCATAAACTTCTATTATCTTATTGACTTTTATTAGCCTTTTAGTTATAATACACATAAACAATAGTGATTTGTGGAAAACATTATACAAATCGTCTACTATGTGTTAATACTTCAAAAAGGATGATGATTATGGCAAGAACAAAATTCCCGTTACTTTTAGTTGACAACAAAAACATTCTTTCTGTTATTAATGAAGGTGAATTTAAATTCAGCCCGCTCACCTTTGTTGAAGCTAAATCAATCATTGATATGCACGACGAGGATGATGTTATCAATCTTTTCTCAGGACGCGACCTTGAAAAGGTTGTTTACAACTATCTAGATGTTGAGGACAGAAACTTTGAATATATGCCCATCAACAATATGGTAGTCGGTCAGGACGCGATTATATTCAAACTTTATATAACGCCATCTGAAACTCAACCGATTATAACAACTGAGAGCGGCGCAATGGCGAAAAAGATAGAAAACATCTATGTAACCTGCCAATTAGTTTCAAGAATCAAATAGCGTATATCTGTTAAAAAGAGCAGTTCAAAACGAACTGCTCTTTTACTTATTTTATAAGGCTTCTTACCTCTTCCTCAGCAATCATAAGGTCATCAATTATCATTCTCTGATACTTCGTAAATTTCTTACTGTCGCAGGAGCGTGACCAGAGGCTCATCGGCACTCCGACCTTGTTCATATGATACTTCGCTGTCTGCGGATAAGCAAGAGCTTCAAGGAAAGCGCAAAGGCAGAGGAAATTCTGCACTGTCTGAGCTTTTTTCTCGTCCTTATCGTAATTATCGCAGAGCCATGCGTAAAGGTCGGGATGGAAGTTAGCCATAATTCCCGAAAAACCTGCAGCACCATTTTTAAGAGTGTAAAGAAGAGTCTGGGAGTTTGCGTTATAGAGTCTTATTGATGTACCCTTGATCTGCTCAAGACGGCGGTCAAGCTCGTCAGGATCGCAGCAGGTATCCTTGATGAATGTAAATCTGCCTGTTGAGATGCACCAATCGAGAATTTTCTCTGTAAGAAGACGCTTATACGGATAGGGGCACTCATAAATACCGATTGCGATATCCTCGGGAAGCTGAGAAAGAAGCTTCTCAGCATTTTTAATCCACACATCGTCACCGTCGTTATGCAAGTCAAGACGGTTGCTTACCCATACGATAGCATCAACACCTGTCTCAGCAATGGCTGTAAGCTCACGCACCTGTGCATCCATATCGTCAGAAGTGTGTCCTGATGCAACAACTGAAACGTCTTTTCCGCTTGCCCTTACAGTTTCAACAACGGTTTTTGCGATTTTCACCTTTTCTTCAAGTGAAAGATAAATCATTTCACTTGACTGACAAACTGCGAAAATGCCTGTACAACCGTTTTCGATATACCAGTTTGTGATATTTCTGACCGCCTCATAATCGACTGTATTATCATCGTGATAAGGAGTTATCATCGTAGGGAATGTACCAAAATTGATATCTTTCATTTTAAACTACCTCATTTCAAATATTATAATATGATTTGTACCACTGTACAAACCTTTCTAAACCGTCTTCAATGGAAGTCGACGGTTTGAAGCCGAACTTTTCAATAA
The DNA here is from genome assembly GCA_017942105.1 of Clostridia bacterium. GTDB lineage: Bacteria > Bacillota > Clostridia > Oscillospirales > Acutalibacteraceae > CAG-488. Next base: position 29,092 of record JAGAVE010000006.1, read on the forward strand.
GCGGAGTAACGTCCGCATAAGTCTGATAAACATCACCCGGCTGCATCGGAAGGAACTCTTTTTCAGCCGTTTTACCAAGTGCCTTTTCAAGCGTTTCGATAAAATACATAAGCTTTTCGGGAGAGTTATTGCCGATATTGTAAACAGTAGCCCTGTCACCGTTTTCGTCTTCTTCTGGAGGATTACAAAGCATATTTTCAATACCTCTTACGATGTCGTCAATGTACGTAAAATCACGATACATATCACCGTTATTGAATATCTTTATCTTTTCGCCGTTCATAATCTTATCGGTAAATCCGAAATAAGCCATATCGGGTCTGCCGAACGGACCGTAAACCGTAAAAAATCTGAGACCCGTAGATGGTATACCGTAAAGATGACTGTATGTATACGCCATAAGTTCATTTGACTTTTTAGTAGCCGCATAAAGAGAGATAGGCTTGTTTACATCGTCGTCAGTTGAAAACGGTGTCTTCTGCTGATTACCGTAAACCGAACTGGATGAAGCATAGAGAAGATGCTCTACCGGATTATGTCGGCACGCTTCAAGGATATTAAAAAAGCCGATCACATTCGACTCGATATACGCCTGAGGATTGTCAATTGAATATCGTACTCCCGCCTGTGCAGCAAGGTTAACGACTATATCAAACTTATTCTCAGTAAAAACTCTGTCAACCGTTTCCTTGTCTGCAAGATTGCCCTTTACAAAGGTAAAATTCTGAAATCCGTTAAGAATATCAAGTCTTGCATATTTGAGATTAATGTCATAATAATCGTTGATATTGTCAAATCCAACGACTTTCATACCCTGTTCAAGAAGCTTTTTACTCAGATGAAATCCGATAAAGCCTGCAGCTCCCGTAACGAGTATTTTTTTAGAAGTATCAAGAGACTTATACATACTCATTCACCACTCCCCTGTCCGTAGTATTATATACCCGCAGATATATAAAATCAAGAGAAATGCATAAATAAAGCCTGTAAGAGTCGTAATCTTACAGGCTTATGATTATACTGTTGAATTAAAAATCGAGAGATACCAATCGAGCTTTGAAGCAACTATCACAAGATAAGCGATATAAATAACGAGCAGTACCACACCCTGCCAACGTCGGAATTTTTTAGCAATAACCGTTGGCACAAGTGCAATCAACGAAACGAGAATACAAACAGGAAAATCTAGATAAATATTCTGTGCCGATACAGGAAGTACTCCTCCGTAGATAAATGAGCAGATAGGTAGTATAAGTGCTATATCAATAATATTTGCACCGATTACGTTGCCCACGGACATAGACGGCTGCTTTTTAACTACAGCTGTGACAGCAGTAACAAGTTCGGGTAAAGAAGTGCCTATCGCCACCATTGTAACGCCGACAACTGATCCTGAAACGCCCCAGCTTACTGCAATTTTACCACCGTTGTTAACAAGAAGCCTTGAGCCGACCACTATAAAAACCGCACCGGCCACAATATAGAAAATATTTTTAGCCACAATTTTCTTATCGATCTTTGCCTTTTCCTCAAAATAATCATCGATATCGGTTCTGGCATTTTTTATGCTTTCCGCTATGAAAGAAACGAATATAACAAGAAGAACAATGGATGCTTTTAACGATAATGACCCTTTGAATGCAAGTACCAGAAGTGCCACCACGGTGACGCCCTGAAGAACAGCTTTATAACTGAACTTTTTACGATCGACTTCAGTAGGGTCAAACATAATACCAAACGCCATTATCATTGCGGTATTGCATATCACTGAACCGACTCCGTTGCCGATAGCCATTCCCAATTCTTCCTGAGCAAGCAACTGGGCATCCGCGACTCCCGAACGCAGGAGCTCATGCCCTTCTACTGCTGCCATTGCTGAAACTATAATCTCAGGCAAAGTCGTCGCTATGCTTACAATAGTAGCACCTACAATAAACTTCGGTATACCCGTGACCTCGGCAATCCAAGCCGCACCGTCTACGAACCAATCTCCGCCTTTTATAATCAGTATCACACCGACCACAAAAAGCAGATACATCAGAACGGTTTCCATATATCCACCTAAAAAATCAGTATATCTTCACACCCTGCGTCAATAATAGATAAGAGGAGTGACAGATATGCCTGAAATTTACCTTCCTGAAAAAATTATCTTTGAAAGAAATGTCCTTGATAAATTCAGCCCTGAAGAAGCTGAACGAGCTATACTGATAAGTGACAGCGAAATTTTAAAAAATTGCGGAACACTTGATAAAATACTTAATAAAAGCATGAGAATGATATCACAAGTAAATCTGATTGTCAACACTAACGTGTACGAACTGTACAGACAGGCAGCAGAGATATTTTACTCTGGAGAGATCGATCTGATAGTAGCTATAGGATCTTCTGCTGTCATAGACTGCGGTATGCTGCTCTCACATCAGAGCAGAGCAAAATTTACTGCTATCCCCTGTTGTTCGGCGTGTTCAATGACTGATTTTGAAGCTGACAGGTATCACCATTACCGTCACTCACCGAATACAGTTATCCTTGACCCTGCATTGACTGAGTGTCTGCCTTCAGGAATGATCGCCTATGATGCTATGTCGAGCTTCGCCTATGCTGTGGATACGGTCGCCTCTAATGACAATATCATCGTAAGAAACCTCGCCATTCACGGTGCTGTTGAGATTTACCGTAACATCATCCCCGCATACCGCGGAAACATAACTGCGATAGAAAAACTGCTTTATGCAATGTACTTTGCAGTTGCCGCACACCGCAACTTTGCAGAGGCAGGAAACTCTTATCTTAACAGAGTGAGCAGTTTTTTCTCAGAATTCGGTTACTCCAAATCATCTGTCTGTGCATTAGTTTTCCCCAATATCGCAGAATACGATGAAAATTTATTTCGCAACGGACTTTTTGAAACAGCAAAGGCCGTCGGCATCGCAAAGGATGACGACGACCCGTATTATGCAAATACTGAGCTTATAGACAGAATGCGCAAGCTGCAGGCAAGTGTGGGGATTCCGCGTGCCGTATCAGGCTTTAACCTGACAGAGAATGCATATCAGTCACGCAAGATACACAGTAATATACCCGACACACTTCTTGACTTGTGCTATTATGGTAGTTTTAAGTTTATGAAGTTGTAGTTGCATAATTTTATAATCCTCGTTCTTAACCATATAAAATCACCGCAAACTCCATAACAGGGTTCGCGGTGATAAAAGCTTAAAACACTCAACGGTTATCCAGAGAATCGCTCCATTTTGCATTTCCTTGACCGTCATATGTTATAAAAGTATTCTCATCAACAGTAATTTTCACATATTGAATCGGAGCTATACTTTCACATTCGCATGTTATCGGGAGACCTTCGGGTAAAGAAAGAGATACTTCCACATAATCTTCTTTGTATACATATTTAATATCTGCCCCCGTTACATAACTATTCAACGGCGACGCATCACAATCTGTAAAATCAGCCGAATAAACACATTGACCTTCATATTCACAAATGTCATCATTCAGATAAAATGTGTATTTAGCTTTATAGAGTTCACCATGATTAATGTGTGAATCTCCATTATAACTGCAAGAGTGTGTATACACTTCGCAAGTGATTTTAGCATCTGAACTGATATCTTCATAGTCTCCCAAAATCCAAATTTTGACACCTTCAACAAAAGGATGGAAGTCACCTTCCGGTAAAAGAGTCCAGGAGTTTTCACCTTCACCAGAATCTACAACATTCTTTTCAGTCGTAGTACTACTCGTACTCTCCGACGTACTTGACTCCTCCTCAGAGGTGTCACTTGTTGTATCAGCCGTGCTTGCTTCATCTGTCGACAGAGCATCAGTACCGACTACAGCAGCAGTCTGCTCAGTTTCGGATGGTTCGCTCGGACTGTCAGGAGTACGTCCTGATCTGCCGAAGATGGCTATTCCTGTAATTACAGCCGCTACTATCAGCACAGCCACTATCGCAACGATAATGATAACAGGCTTTGAACCGTTTTTCTTAGCTTTCGGTTCAGGGACTACCGTTTCGCTGATCGTAGTTACGGGAATATCCTGTGTAACCTCCCTCGGTGTAAATGAAGGTGCAGCTGTGTGAGGATCATTTTCAAAACGCTGAACAGGTGCAACGGTCACCTTTCTCTCAGGCCTGACAACATTTTCATCCGTCTCCACGGTAGTCAGAGCGTTATACAGCTCGTCCATCGACTGGAATCTGTCTTTAGCCTCTATGTTCAAACCTTTAAATATAGCTCTTTCAACATACGGAGCTATGCTGATACCCATCTGTGAAATCGGCTCGAGTGCTTCCCCTGCGAGTCTGTCAAAGACCTGCGGAGGTGTCTTACCCGTTATACACTTATAGAGAGTAGCACACATCGCATAGACATCAGTCCACGGACCCTGCTTACCTCTCTTATGATACTGCTCTTCGGGTGCATAACCGTGCTTGAGAACTATCGACAATGATTTCTCATCGTCATCGTAAACTTCTCTTGCGGCGCCGAAATCTATGAGCTTTATACCTTTTTTGTTTATCATTATATTGTCAGGGCTGATATCTCTGTGGATGACATGGCCTTCATGCACCTGACTCATAGACTTGATAAGAGGCAGGAAAAGGCTGACTGCATCTTTTGAAGAGAGCGTACCGTTTGTCTTCAGGTGCTCCTTCATAGTGATGCCCTCTACGAATTCCATTACGATATAAGCCGTATTATTTTCTTCAAAATATTCTCTGACTCCTACGACATGCGGGATATTTTCAAGCTTCGCAATAGTGCGTGCCTCGCTGAGGTACTTTTTAAGACCTATACGGAAACATTCACCTTTATCACCGCTGAAAACGCTCAATGCAGTCTGACTCGGTTTGCGTGTAGAAAATGCTGACGGAAAGTACTCCTTGATCGCAACTTTACGCTCAAGCGTTTCATCCCATGCAACATATGTAGCTCCAAATCCGCCATAGCCTAAAACTTCGCCTATGACGTATCTCTCTCTGATCAGAGTACCCGGTCTCAAAAACAACGACTCTTCAGCAGGCTGATCATTGACGTGTCCGCAGAACGGACAGACCTTGATCTCATCAGAAATGAGTTTCATACATTTTGCACATCTGATTTGCATATTAATATTCCTTTCATCGGAAATTTACACCGCATTATTATAACATATTTCTTATAAAAAAACAACAAACAGGTACCAATCATATAAAAATCGGTACGAAAGGTGCGAAACACTTGTTTGTGTGGCAAGGCAAATTCGGGTTTGTCGGGTTATTTAATGGTGCAGATATCAGGCCCCCTTGCCTAAAGGGGGCTGGCGCGACGAAGTCGTGACTGGGGGATATTTTTAAAGAAAACAACGATATTTCAATGTTTTTTCTAAAAGTATCCCTCCGTCTTTTGCTTCGCAAAATCCACCTCCCTTTAGGCAAGGGAGGCAACGCACTATTTGAAATCGTGCAAAAATCACCCCTACAAACCCGAATTTATCTGATAAATTTCATTTTTTCAGGGCGTAACGCTTGGCATCACGCCCCAAAAACCTAAGCCGAACGAACACGTAGTGGAACCTGTTTTGTTTCCGTTAAAACTCGGTAAAAATCCTCGAGCTTTCTCGTCGAAGGATTTACAGCTTTTCAGCCCTCCTTATATGAAGGAGGGCATGAATTGTGCGGGAGATGCAGTTTTCTGTTACTCCTTGATATACTTGCAATAGTATGTGTAGCCGTTTTCATTTGCAGGTTTTGAATAGACAGTTACTTCAGTATCTCTGTAGAAGTGATAGGTGGTGGTTTTAGTTCTGGTTTTGTAACGATAATAGTCTACATTTTTCGTTATTTCCTTCTTTATAAACATCATCACAAGCTTCTTACCATCATCATCATCCCGGATAACATAAGCTGTTTCTCCACCCTTATTATATCCTGATGTTTCTTGTTCCATTTGTGCATATGCATTCGGTGCTACCTTTCTAGCATTGTTTAATTCTTCAACACTTACAGTTTTTTCTCTTTTAAATTCATTGTATTGAGAACTATAACCATATGCTGCATAATTTCCATTTATACTCTCTTTTCGGTACTCACGTTTTAAGTCATTCGTTCTACGGTAATTATACTCAATCATCTGATAGCCAGTTGTGATTTTTCTTGTTTCCTTTTCGAAATGCAATGTATCACTTTCCACTACCGGCGTAGTCGACCAACTTGTGTAACCGCTCCACGGTCCATAGGTCACAGTCTTACCGTTATCACCCTTACTTTTGTTGAGAATCCAACCGTCGCCGGGAGATGATGTAGTGAAGTCTTTGTATTCCCTCTGTGTTTTAACCCATTTTTCTTCAACGACAGACACATCTGTGGGCAGACCTTCAGTCCAACCTGACACCTGATTCTGTGTCCACCTTGCATAAACGGTTACATTCTGAGCAGACATAGTAGTAGACGAGCTTACCTTTGTGCCGCCTGTTTTAGCTGTATACCAACCGTCAAAGGTGTAATACTTACGTGTGGGATTAGGCAGAGTGCCGTAACCTGCACCGTAATTTACCTTTCTGCTGCTTTCGCTGACTGAACCGCCATTCGCATCAAAGCTGAGTGTGTACTGATTTACAGTCCACTGTGCATAAAGCTTATGGCTCTGTGAGATATTGACGGTAGAAGAAGCCGTAATCTTTATACCGCCTGATGATGCCGTATACCAACCCTTGAAGGTGTGGCCTGTGCGGGTTGTAGTCGGCAAGGTGCCGTACGTTGATCCGTAGCTGACACTTATGCTGCTGTTGACCGCTGAACCGCCGTTCGCATCAAAAGTGACTGAAAGAGTCTTTGCCTCCCACCTTGCATAAAGAGAGTGGTTACCTGCCGTCTTTACGGTGGAGGATGCAGTTACTCTCGTGCCACCGTTCTGTGCTGTATACCAGCCTGTGAATGTATAGCCCGGCTTCGCAGAATTCGGCAGACTGACAAGTCCCGAATATGTGCCGTTATAGTCAACAGCCATCGGAGCTACCTGCTGATTGCAGTTTGTCACAAAGCTTACCGTGTACTGGCCTGCTGTCCACTTCGCCGTAAGTGTATGGTCACGGTCAAAGGAAACCTGTGTCTGCGGTGTGATCTGTACTGAACTCGAAGTTGAGTACCAGCCTGAGAATGTATAGCCTTCCCTTGTAGGTGTAGGCAGAGTGCCGTAACTGTCACCATAGTACTTTGTATGACTTGACGGACTTACCGAACCGCCGTTTGCATCGTATGATACGGTAACAGGCTTTTTACCAAGGCTTACCACGAGCATTATGTCGCTGCCGTGTATCAGCTGTGAGCCTTCGTCCGGTGCTACCGAAATCACCTTACCGCTTGCTACACTCGTACTGTACTCCTCTACTACGGAAACCTTGAAGCCTGCATTGCTGAGCGTTGCCTCAGCCTGATCTTCTGTCATTCCCGTAACGGCAGGAACGGTAATGATCTCCTTACCACTTGAAACGTAGACCGTAACCGTATCCTTATCCTTACGTACAGATGCTTCCGGCAACGGATTCTGTGTGATAACCGTGCCTTCCTCTATGCTGTTATCATTTCTGTACTCTACATTAACAGCTATACCACTCTCAGCAAGAGTTTCTCTAGCCTCATCCTCGGTCATACCCGTAACATCAGGCATCGGAACAGGTTTCGGACCTTTTGATACTTCTACATCAATGGTGTCACCGCTTTTAAAGGTAAATTCTTTGTCAGTTATGATTACGTTTTCTGCTACATCTTCGCTGTAAACATAATTGTAATTAACCTTAATTCCCCATTCTTTCTCAATGTTTTTGAGTTCGTCTACACTCTGACCTCTGAAATTGACAGTTCTTGTGCCGTCACTTTCCGCCTGAATGTTTATAAGGGACTCTCGTGACAAAGAGTAAGTTATACGTGTTTTTATAGGTCTTTCAGAACCCGCAGGCGGATCCTGCCAGAAAATCTTTTCAAGCTCAATATAGGGTGAATGTTCGCTTCTGCCAAGAACAGGCTGAAGGTTCGCATCTTCGATTTTATCCCTTGCATCAGCCTCATCGAGTCCGACCACATCAGGAACTACCGCATAGCCGTCAAGCACGGTTTTTCCTTCGCCGAAAATCGCACCGATACCTACAACTGCGAGCCAGATTCCGCCCGTAATGATAGATACTGCGATCACGGGAATGACAATCTTCATCCATAACGGCCATGAATATACGTCAATCTTTTTTATCTTTCCGTATCTTCTTTTTGCAGGTACATCTGACTCAAGCTCGTTTATAAAAGCTCTGACATCCTGCGTTCTGTCCTCAATACGGACATTCATAGCGTTGAGAATGGCATTTTCTCTGTTTATTGAAATCTTTTTATTAAGCTTATGAGGTGCTGTAAGTATGTCTTTATTCTGCTGCTCATACTTTGACCTGCGTTCCATAGCATCGGGCGGTGTTTTGCCCGTAATCATCTTATAAAGCGTAGCAGCAAGTGCATAAACGTCAGTATAAGGACCCTGATCGCCTCGGCTTCTGTACTGCTCTTCGGGTGAAAATCCCGGCTTTATGATAACAGTAAGGCTTCTGTTGTGCGACGTGGTAGCATAGCGTGAAGCACCGAAATCGATTAATTTCACTTCACCGCTTTTAGTAAGAAAAACGTTGTCAGGAGCGATATCTCTGTGCAACAAGCCTTCTTCGTGCACGACAGTCAATGACTCCATGACAGGCATAAGCATTTTTACCGCTTCATCCTCAGGAATAGTTCCGTGCTCTTTGAGGTACTCGGTAAGAGTCATACCGTCAAGGTACTCCATAACGATGTATGCTGTCATATTTTCCTCAAAGCTGTCAAATATCTTTACGATACCTTCCTCATTCTGAAACTTTGCGAGGTGACGTGCCTCTTCGACAAACCTCTTGAGTCCGTCGTAATACTGTTCACTTTTTTCTCCGTTAAAAACCGTGAGGTGCGTCTGACCGGGCATTCTGGTAGAAAATTCACCCGGAAGATACTCCTTGATAGCAACCTTCTGCCTGAGCTTTCCGTCCCAGGCGATATACGTTACACCGAATCCGCCATAACCGAGAACTTTACCTATTATGTATCTGTCATGAAGCAAGGAACCGGGAGCCATATGTATCGGCTCTTCAACGCCTGTTCCGTCCATATAGCCGCAATTAGGACAGACCATATACTCCGTACTGTACGTTTCCATACAGCCGAGACAACGTTTTTCCATAAATTACACTCCTCTAAAGTTAAATTCCGAATAAATATCTTTTGTCGCAATCAGATTGTTCTTATCCTTTTCAGGTAAAGCATCCTTTTCAACAGGTACTCTGCCCGAACAGATATTGCTCTGCAGGTCCACACTCAGCATTCTTTCAAGAAGCATGAGTGCCGCCGCTTCCTCATCATCAGATGAGCCGAAAACACTCCATTCGTAAGTGAACTCACAGAGTATGCCTTCACTTTCCGGATATACGACCTTATAGTCATACTTAGAATCTGCAAAGACAGGTCCTATCGCATCAAGCTGTTCAGTCGATGTCATAATAACCGAACAGTTATCAAGAACTACCGAATCATTGAAATTGATTTTCGAGAAATTATAGCTTCCGCTTACAAATGAATTCTCATCCTGAAAAATTTCAGGTGTATCAAAATCAGAAACCGCCTTAAAGAAGCTGTCTTCATACTCCCATTTGCTTGAAACTACTGCAACGGGTACATCGATAGCCATAGGGATTTTTTTCGCATCACGGTAAGACTGCTTATAGTTTTCACTCAGCACTTCGTTCTTCCGGAAAGTATCTGAAGTGACGATTTTATCAAGGGTCAGAGCATCGTTCATTATAC
>JAGAVE010000063.1 GCA_017942105.1 Clostridia bacterium
ACAAGAACTGTTTTATCGATAACCCCTGAGTCTTTCATTTCGTTATAAAGGTCGTTACCCTCTCTCGTTCTTTCGCCAACACCCGTAAAAACGGAAATACCGCCGTGTTGTTTTGCGATATTATTGATAAGTTCCATAATAAGAACTGTTTTACCAACGCCCGCGCCGCCGAAAAGACCGATTTTACCACCCTTAGAATAGGGGCAGATAAGGTCAATAACCTTGATACCTGTTTCAAAGATTTCAGCGCTCGTTGCAAGCTCATCGTAATCGGGAGCACTGCGGTGAATATTCCAACGCTCCTGCGTTTCGGGCGTCGGCTGATTGTCAACGGCATCGCCGAGGACATTGAAAATTCTGCCGAGAGTCTCTCTTCCGACGGGAACGCTGATTGGAGCACCTGTATCAGTGACATCAATGCCGCGCTGAAGTCCGTCTGTTGATGACATTGCAATGCAACGGGCGGAATTGTCGCCGATATGCTGCGCAACCTCGACGGTAAGAGTCTTTTCTCCGACAGGTATTGTCAGAGCATTATGAATTGCAGGCAACTCGCCCTCATTGAATTTAACATCGACAACGGGGCCCATTACCTGAGTAACTTTACCAATATTTGAAATACTCAACTGTATCACCTCGTATCAGTTGCCGCTGCCGGCAACAATTTCTGTAATCTCTTGCGTGATCGCGCCTTGTCTTGCGCGGTTATATTCAAGCCGGAGATCGCTGATCATTTGCTGTGCATTCTTTTCTGCAGAGTCCATTGCCATTCTTCTTGCAGCAACCTCACTTGCAAAGCTTTCTCTTGCACAGATTGTTATCATTCCTGCAATGTATTCACGGGCAACATTGTTGAGCACCGTAAGATTGTCAGGCTCGAATACTATACCTGAAACATCCTCGCGTTTGCTTTTTTCAAAGGGGAGAATCCACTTTATACAAGCCTCCTGCGACATTACGGATTGATATTTTGTAAAAATAATTCCGAGTTTATCAAACTTTCCTTCTGAAAAATCAGAGCAGAGGGAGTCTGCGAGAGCTGCCGCCTCTTCAAAGGAATAGTTTTCGGAAGAATTGATAGGCTGATTAAATTTTTCGCACGCGCGTTTACCGACAGGGATGAACTCGGCCTCAGGAAATTCTTTAGCAAGACGGAAAACATTTGCGTTATAGCCGCCCGCAAGACCTCTGTCTCCCGCAATAACGATAATTTTCGTTCTGCCTGAGTTGCGAACCTGCATATAAGGACTTTTCAGGCTTTCTCTGTCTGATGAGAGAATGCTGATCGTTTCCTCAAGCGCCCTGCAATAGTCGCGGCCTTTCAGCATAGCTTCATTGGCTCTTCGGATTTTCGAGGAAGCAACCAGTCCCATAGCTTTGGTAAGCTGCATGGTCGATGTAACGCTTTTTATGCGCACACGAAGAGTTTTAGTGTTTCCTGACATAATGAATTACACCTGCATTTCAGCAAGAATTTCTCTGAGCTTGATTTCATCAGACTCATCGTAATATCCCGCTTCGATTCTTTCAAGCCACGAGCCGTACTTGTTTTCAAGCAAAGCAAAAAGACCTGATTCATAATCACGGACGCCTGAAACGGGAACATCATCAAGAAATCCCTTGATAACGGCGTAAACGATTGCAACCTGACAGCCGACGCGAACGGGTGCATTTCTGCCTTGTTTGAGGACCTCAACAATTCTTTCTCCAAGAGCGAGACGAGCTTTTGTATCTGCATCGAGATCGCTGCCGAACTGAGCGAAGGACTGAAGCTCACGGTACTGAGAGTAAAGAAGCTTCAATTCACCTGAGACCTTTTTCATAGCTTTAAGCTGAGCTGAGCCACCAACACGGCTAACGGAGATACCCGGGTTGATAGCAGGCATAATGCCTGAGTGGAAGAGCTCTGTTTCAAGGAAGATCTGGCCGTCTGTGATAGAAATAACATTTGTCGGGATATATGCGGAAACATCGCCCGCCTGAGTTTCAATAATGGGAAGAGCGGTGATTGAGCCTCCGCCATATTCGGGAGCAACGCAGGCCGCGCGTTCAAGAAGACGGGAATGAAGATAGAAAACATCACCGGGGTAAGCCTCTCGTCCCGGAGGACGGCGGATAAGAAGAGACAGTGCGCGGTAAGCAACGGCGTGCTTGCTCAGGTCATCGTAAATGATGAGAACATCCTTGCCTTGCTCGCGGAAATATTCTGCCATCGCGCATCCGCTGTATGGCGCAATATACTGCAAAGGAGCGCTTTCGGAAGCACTTGCACAAACGATGATTGTGTTTTCCATAGCACCGTTGCGGAGAAGCTCGCTTGCAAGCTGTGCAACGGATGTGCTTTTTTGCCCGATTGCAACATAAATGCAGATAACGCCTGTATTCTTCTGATTGATGATTGTGTCAATGGCGATTTCTGTTTTGCCCGTCTGTCTGTCGCCGATGATAAGCTCACGCTGACCTCTGCCGATAGGAATCATACTGTCGATAGCCTTGATACCTGTCTGCAAAGGAACGCTTACACTTTCTCTTTCGATAATTCCCGGAGCCTCTGATTCGAGGGGACGGGTGCCGCTGTATTCAACGGGGCCTTTACCGTCAATCGGTTCACCCAAGGCGTTAACAACTCTGCCGAGAAGAGCCTCGCCGACGGGAACCGAAAGAACCTTGCCTGTTCTGTGAACAGTTGAACCTTCACGGATATCGTTTTTATCGGAAAGAACTGCGACCGAAACCGTTTCTTCCTCAAGGTTCTGAGCAACGCCGAAGCTGCCGCCTTCAAATTCAAGCAGCTCGTTTGCCATACAATTGCGAAGTCCGTAAACTCTTGCAATGCCGTCACCGACAAGGATAACCTTGCCTGTCTCGGTCATGTCTATCTTCGCCTTGTAGTTTTTTATTTGGTTTTTAATAATATTGCTGATTTCTTCAGGTCTGTTCATCCGATAATCACATCCTTAACTTCGCTGAGGCGGTGCTTGATACTGCCGTCAAAGGTTTTGCCCTCAATTTCAATTTTAACTCCGCCGATTAAAGATTTATCAATAATGTAAACCGCCTCTATGCTTTTGCCCGTGACCTTGCCGAGCTTTGCGCAGATATTCTTTTTCTGCTCGTCATTAAGAGGCGCCGCCGAATAAACCTCGGCAACGGCTGTTGAGGAAAGCTCCATAGCGAACTTCCCGAATTCTTTGATACAACCCGAAAGTGTGCGTGTTTTACCGTTTTCGCAAAGGATTTTGAGAAAAGACACAACATTATCGGGGAAACCTTCACCGAAAGCTTCATCTATTGCCTGTATTCTTTCAGAAAGAGAAATTGCAGGTGAGCAAAGAAAGTCAATGTATTCAGGGTTTTCTTCAATAACACTGCTCACTGTATCAAGAGCTTGCGAGTATTCTTCAACTGCATCGTCTTCAACTGCGAGGGTGAAGAGCGCTTCAGCATATTCTCTGTCAGTTTGCAGCATTTTCATCACCTATGCTTTCGATAAATGAATCAATGAAATGCTTGTGGTCGTCAGCAGAAACTTCGCGTTCAAGCATTTTTTCCGTAAGAAGAGAGGAAACCTCAACGATTTCTTTCTTAATGCCTTCCTCAGCCTTTTTGCGCTCAAGAAGAGCATCGCTTTCGGCCTGACGGATAATTCCGTCTGCCTTCAATTTAGCTTGGGCGAGGATTTCTTTTTCACGCTCGTTAGCGATGTTGACGGCAGATTTAATAACACCGTCGGCCTCTTCTTTTGCACCGCGGAGTTTTTCTGCATATTCTTTTTCGGCTGCAAGAGCCTTTTCTTTAGCTTCTGAAGCTTCGTCATAATCGCTCTGAATAGTATTCTGACGCTGTTCAAGCATCTTTTTAACAGGCTTGTATAAAAATTTTTTCACCATCAAAAACAGCAGAACAAGGTTCGCAAGGGAAGCGAGAATCTGCCATATATTGACTGAAATAACATCCAGACTTTGCATAAGTTTATCACTCCGAAAGAAGCTGAATTAAAGCTTGCTGATTGTTTCAACAAGAATGTCAACAAGAATGTTAGGAGCAACGAAGATGAGGAGAATTGCAATAACGAGAGCGTAAAGACCCGTAGTTTCTGCAACAGCACAACCCATAAGCATCGTTGTTGTAACAGCACCCTTGCTTTCGGGCTGACGGCCGATAGCTTCGCAAGCCTTTGCAACTGCGTTACCTTCACCGATACCGGGGCCGATACCTGCGATCATTGCCATACCTGCACCTAAAGCGCAACAACCTAAAATAATACCAATTGCGAGTTCCATATTTTTTCCTCCGTTTTAATTTTTATATTCAACGCGTTTACGCGCTTTTCGCTTTTCGTATTCTTCAGCAGGGAATCCACCTGCAATATAAAGCATTGTAAGCATCGCGAAAATGAACGCCTGCAACAAGCCGCTGAAGACATCGAGATAAATTGAAAGGACTGCAGGTATACCAACCTGAAGAATAGGCATATCCGCAAGAAAACCGGGTAACCAACTAAGCAGGCTTGCCGAAAGTCCTGCGAGAGCAGAGCATAGAAGAGCTGAGATAACCGAGCCTGAAAGAACATTTCCGTAATGACGGAAAGCCATTGAAATCGGAGTAGCGACCTCACTGATAACATTCAGCGGAGTAAGAAATGCGACAGGTTCAGTAAAGGACTTAAGATAGTGAATCGGTCCGCACTTCATTTTATAATAAGTTATGAGAATGAAAACAAGAATTGCCCAGCCTGCGACGATGTTGATATCGGATGTCGGGGGGAAGAGACCGAAAAGCGAAAGAAGGCTGGAAACAGCGGAAAGAGCCATAATTGCAATAATGAAAGGCGAATATGCGCTGAAATAGCTGCCCATATTCTCGTTGACAAGTCCGTCAACCTTTTCAACGATCATCTCTGCAAAATGTTGCCTTTTAAGCTCGATTTTTTCACTCAAACCGTGAGTAATAAAAAGACAGAAGAAAAAGATAACCGTCAAAGCTATCACGGAGTTGACCTGAGCTTCCGTAATGAGAAAATTCTGCAAAGGCATAGGGATTTCAAAAAAGATCTTTGCGCCTGTGATAGTGATACCCTCGCTTGCAGGGTCAGTAAGCACCTGAAGCACGATGCCGAAAACAATCGGCAATATCATCATTGCGATGTAAAACGCATCAACAATTTTAAATCTGAGGCTTTTTGTATTCATTTTTTATCACCTCTTCTGTATTGTTACCAAAAATTATTTTTTCATAAAAAGCGGTCTCGCGGCAATTGCGATTCGCGGAAAAACAAGCGGAATAACAACCGCAATAAGATTAAAAACGGGGACGAGATGCCCGATAACAGCAACAACGAGAAGCATAAGAAGGCGAAGACTTTGAGAAATCTTCATAAGCTTTTTTGCGTCATCCTCCGTTTTATCAAGAGCGGACTGGACGGAAAGTCCCATTAAAAAGAAATTACCGACTCCGCCTGCGAGACCGAGTAAATTGCCGAGAAGAACAGTATAGCTCCATTTGCCGATTATCAGAAAAACCGATTGCATAAGTGTGCTGAAAATCAGGCTGAAAGCAAAAATATATGCAGTTTCTTTAAGAATTGTAGGATCGATTTTTTTCATAATACTATTATCCCTTAAAATAAAACAAACTTAATTCATATTATATCATATTTTTTATCAACTTCAAGAATTTTTATTTCGTGTTAACAAATTCGTTACAAAAAACCTGCACCCTTTCGGGAACAGGTTTGTGCGATGAGGTTTAAGTTTGAAAATTATTCTTCCGCTTCGAACATATCGGCAAGTTTTCTTGCACTTGCAAAAAGGTCTCTGAGTCCATCAAAAACATTTTCAGAAGTGTGGTTTTTAAGATAATTGTCTGCCTCAAGGGTGAAGTAGCCGCTGTAATTGATGTCTTTGAGAGCTTTTACAATCGGCACATAATTGATGCTCATAGAAAACGGAATCTGATGCGAATCGTGCCATTTATCGTTATCGTGAATATGAAGAGCCTGAAGCCTTGACCCAAGAGCGTGAATCATATTTACGGCACCATCTCCCGAACCGCGCATTTCAGCGTGACCGATGTCAAGGCAGGCAACGAGAAAATCGTCATTGACAACATCGATATGCTTAACGAAATCTTCGCCCGTTGCGCAGGCGGCAAATGAGCTTTCGTTTTTCTTATCGTCCCAGTTCCACATATTCTCTGTCGCTATTTTAATACCGCAGTCTTTGGCAAAGGGGAGAAGCTCATTATAGTTTTCGGCGTTTTCCTGAGCAGATTTATTGTTATCGGGGTGGATTATACAAATTTCTCCTCCGGCTTCGGCAGTGCATTCGATTGCGCGCTTGAAATAAGAACGGATTGCGGCACACGATGTTGGAAACGGAGCGTGTGACTGGTTGCAGACGATGCCGTTATCAAGACCGATTTGCTTCAATCTGCGCGCAAAAGCAAGATAATTGTTTCCTGCGAGAGGGTGGTCGTTATTCAAAAGAATACCCTTGCCCCAATCATAGTTACACATATCAAACATTGAAAAATCCCAAGCATCAAAGCCTGCTTTTGCGATGAGTTCAACGGCATATTCCTCTCCGGCCAGCTTGGCGGCAGAGCTTGTCTGTGTAGAAGTTTTCATAAAAACACCCCTTTGTATTGTTGAATAAATTATATACCCATAAAAAGATTTTGTAAATAAAAAACCGGACTCATCTGAGCCCGGTTGAAAATTCAGTTGATTTTTGTTCCGCATTCGATGCAGAAAACAGAGTCAGAATCAAGAGATGCACCGCAATTAGGGCAAGATGAAGCTTCGTTTTCTGCCGGAGCGGACGAGTCTGCACTGACGGGAGCTCCGCAAACTACGCAAAATGCGCAGTCAGGCTCAAGGGGAGAATTACAGCTTGAGCAGGTTGCAACAGGAGCTTCGGGAACAGCAACAGCTGCCATATCAGGAATATATTGCGGCGCTGGTGCTGCTGCCGGTGCGGGTGCGACGGGAGGGGCAGGAGCAACCGGTGGTGCGGGTGCTACAGGTGTTGCAGGCGCTACGGGTGGCATTGGTGCAACGGGTGGCATTGGTGCAACGGGTGCTGCCTGAATCGGAGAGCCACAACCTGAGCAGAATCTCATATTCTGAGGAACGAAAGTGCCGCAGTTAACGCATCTGACCATTCCGTCGGGAACGGGAACCTGTCTTGGAGGCAAACGATATCCGCATACGCTGCAGAATGCAATATCACCGGAGAGCTCAGTTCCGCAACCGGGACAGTTAATAATGTTTTTAAGCTGTCTGATGCGGGCGTTGATTTCGTCCATATTTTTTTGCGTATCTATGCAAGCCTGAACATATGTAGTCAAAGCTTCTTCAGCATCCTGAGGATGAAGCTGAACATATATTTTACCTATCTGATAATAAATAGCATTGATTTTCTTTTCCTCTTCGGCAAGAAGGGAGTTGAATCTGGCGATATCCGCCATATCTCTTGTTTTCTGACCGGCGTTGGTAAACGCTCTGCCGATATCGTCTAAAAAAGCCATAATATATACCTCCTGAAAAGGGAAAATTTAAATCATTTGAGAAAAAACCAAATGTATGAAGCAATTATACCAAACGAAAAGCTTTTTAGCAAGTGATTTTGAAAAACTCACCATCTGTTTTCGACATATTCGCAGAAAGCGAAAAGGTCTTTTATCTCAATTTTTGTTCCGTCATCGAGTGTTACATCACCGTTCCAAATACCGTAAACCTGATGACAGTTCATTCTGCCGACCTTGAAATCAATATCGCTGTGGTTGTCAAGAGTCGGAGTCATCGTCATATTGAAGCGGCCGTCCTCGGAAATGAATTTCCATTCTTCCATAAATCTTCCCTTGGGGAATTTTTCAACATCGACGGCACCGAATTTATGAGCTTTGCCATCGTAGAAGATTGCTGTTTCTGTTGCGTAGCTCTCGTTTCCGATTGCCCATGTGATTTCAAAGCCGAGGCTGTGTTTATCTCCTTTTTCATCGTAATGATACAACGAGCCGCTTCCCCAATACCATACCATTTTATGAACGGTATTTACTCTGCCCCAGTCCATTGCGCAGAAGGCGGTATCCTTGGAAACCTCATAAACATAATCGCCGTATCTGAATGTACCCTCGCAGGGCATACACATTTGCTTTGTTGTCATAAAATATTTCGTATCATCTTCGTCAAACGGAAGGACGGTTGTTATATTTTCAGAACCGGGAAGGATATCCATTCGGATGTTAACTTCAACGAGCTTGCCTTTATGCATCTTTTTAAACCAGAGGACACGCTCATTTTTCCTTGTATCAAAATCAAATTTTGCCTTGCCGATTTTATCTTTATATCGGTTGGGAACATCGCCCTTTACGGGAGGAACATGCTTGTTTGTGCCGATGAAATACTGCATCGCGTCAACGATAACTTCGCCTGTTGAAAGGTCGGTAAGCTTTGCGCTGACATATCCGCCAACGGTGATGTTTGCAAAGCTGACGAGAATCTGGACTTTGCCGTCAGTAATCGTATAAAAATCCCATTCTTTGCGGCTCATAATACCCTTTTTAACGAGATTACGGTCGTATGTGAAAAAGTTGCGCCTAGCCCAACCCTTTGCTAGAAGCTTGCCGTCAGGAGAAAGCAGAGGCGTTTCCTCTGTATATTCAATCTGTTTTGATGGTTCTTTCCAATCCTTGAAGGGTACATAGGTACGCGGCAATTCTTTACTCATTTCAATTCCTCCGTTTTAACAAAGCTTTTATTCATTATAGCAAATAAAATAACGGAATGGTATAGTTTTTTAAAAATAAATACTATAAGTTTTGTTTTATAAAATAATAACCGCTCAGTGTTTGTTCTGAGCGGTTGAAGATTATAATGAGTTTATCATTGAAAGGTGCTCAACATAGAGCGGTTTAACATTGTTGACAACCGTCATACCGCCTTGCAAGGACATATGGTCGCCGTAGTAGACGGGCATAATATTCCAAATACCTTTTTTAACATTTTCGCTGTCGTATTCTGTGCTCGGGTCGGAGAGGGGAGCAAGAGCTGAAAATGTATTAACGAGGCCGTCGTTTTCAAGCCACTCCGTACCGACGACATAGCCGCCTGGTGTGGTTCCTGTGAGCTTGCCTATTTCTGCACTGCTTGAAGTGAATAAGCTTTCCATATTTTCTTTGATGGGCTGATGATAACCGTTCTCATCGGCTTTGGTCATTGAACAAGCAATTGAAAAATAATATGTGCTGTTGCTGATCGTGAGCGTTTCGTTAAGAGCGAGCGCATTATCGATGTGCATATCGTATGCGGCGGTGTCGATTTCCGCGCCGTCTGCAGTTTCAACGCCGTAGGCTGTTGTTCCGTTGTGCGGTGCCGCAAGCGATGTTACGGAATAAATGTAATCTGCTTTTCCGCCCGTGAAAAGACCGCTGATTTCATCGGAAGAGGTTACAGCTATTTCTTCAGCGCTTCCTTTTGCCATAAGATGAGCAAAGGTTCTGACGGTTGCGCCGCCGAAGGAATGACCAAGAAGGTTGATTTTATTTTCTGCGTCCCATTCGTCAATGAGGGCTCTGCCTGTAAAATCTTCGCCGTATCTGTCGTGTCCGCATTTTTCTGAATGAGCCTTGCCGTAGTCAGTAACGGTGCCCGTAAGCTGAGCGTAAAGCTCGCAGGCTCTGTCCCAGGCGCTTGCTGTTCCCGAAACGGAGGCAGCATAGCAGTCGAAACCGTTGTTGTTGAGGTAATTCATAAGATTACCGCCGAACATTCCCCAATAAGGCATAATCGGATAGTAAAAATCGTATTCACCCCAACCCATAAGTCCGTGAACGAAAACATATTTGTAATTTGTGTTCCAATCACTTGAGTCAACCTCGTGGTTGGGCAAGGAAACACCGAAAATTGAAAGGATTCCCATCAAAAGAGAGAGAAACATTGAGATTATTCTGCTGATGATGCTCATAGAAATAGCTCCTTTATTACTTTTTAGAAAATTATAGCAAGTCAGAGGATTGATGTCAAGCAAGAAAAAGCAGAGGGGCCAGCCCTCTGCAAATTACTTTATTTTGTCGTTTTTTAAATTCTTCAGGTAGAATTTATCCATTGTATCGTGCATTACAAATTCAGGACGCTGAAGTTCGATATAACCTGATTTTTCATATACATAAATTGCCGCCTGCAGGTTTGAGTGCGTTTCAAGATACATTTTGTCATATCCCATTTTCAACGCTTCTTTTTCAAGAGTATCAATCAAAAAATAGCTGAGACCGTGTCCTTTGACCTCATCAGCGAGATATAGCTTCTGCAATTCGGCGCAACCTTCAATTTGAGGAAATTCAGCAAGGCCGATACCTCCGACGACCCTGTTGGTTTCATTGACGAGAACAAAATAAACACGGCTCTCAGGCTTCTCATCGTAAAAATCCGTAAGATGCCAGATTATTTCGTCAAAGTAGACCGTGCCGGGAATATCAAGGTTGTTTGCTTTTAAGTTGTATCTAATCAGCTCTGCCATTCGAGAGTTGTCAGACGGCAGAAGCTTTCTGCAATTAATTTTCATAAAAACTTCCTTTTAAATCAAAGGGAAGCGAAATTAAATTCACTTCCCTGATTGTTTATTGGTCAGATTTACGGTCAATCTTCAGGTGTACCTTCATCTTCTTTTTTGAGCTTAGCAACGCCGACGAGAAGCATTATGCTTACCAATGTAGTATAAACTCCGATCGGGATACAGTAGGATGCTGCAGACTCGGTTTTCGTCATAGGCTCATTTACCGCAACATTGTCCAGCTCCTTGAACGAAACGATAGTGTAATAGGGCTCTTTATCGTACGATGTTTCAACGCCCTTGATTGAGAACGACCATTTTCCGGGAACGGGATTTTCAACGGTTACAACGGTGGGAATGGATGTATCATCAATAACTGCACCGGGATAATTTTCATCAACGGCTCTGCCGCTCGGGTCAATAAGTATTGTGTCAAGGATTGAACCCGGCCATGCAGTGGTAACGCAAAGGTCGCCGCTTCCTTCTTCAACGGTAAAGCCTTCCGGCTCTGTTGTTTCGCCCTGAGAAACAGCACCTTCAACCGAAGTGATAACTTTTGATGTACTTGCCTGCTGTGCATACATAAAGCTGCCGACGATTCCCATTATACTGCCGGTATCAGCAAAGCTGTATTCGCCTCCCGTCAAGGTTGCGATCTCCTGAAGCAGGTTTGCGTCAACATCGTTGCCAAAGCCGATTGTGTAAACTTTCATTCCTTTTTCTTTGGCTTTTTCGGCAGATGCCATAATACTGTTTCTGTTGCTGTCCTGACCGTCAGTCATAAGGATGATTATTTTGTTTGTCGAAGTAACTGCATCAAGCTGTGAAATACCGGTGTCAAGACCTGCGGCAATATCAGTTCCGCCGCCGCTACCCAGACCGTCAATGCAAGCGCTGATATAGTCATAGTCTATGTGCGGTATCGTGACCGTTTGTGCAGAGTCGTCGAATTGAACAATACCGATACCGTTCTGGTCTTGCGGGTATTTTTCAGCCCATTTTTCCGCTGTTGACAAAATTATTTTAGATGCGCTCTGCGCCGCCTGAAGCTTCGTTTCGCCGGTGTCAACTCTGCTGCTCATTGAGCCTGATACATCGAAAACGATAGATATAACAGATGTGAAGTCGGTCGGGGCAATTCTCTTTGAAACGGGAACGGAGAGCTTGTATTTATCGGGCATATGTCCTTTTTTATAAAGCGTCAGATCCAAAAGGGCAAATTGGAAATCGACATCAAGAGAAACCCTATCCAACCATTTTTCGCCCTGAGCGGTTATTTTAACCTTGAATTCCAGTATTTTGAGATACAATCGGGCATAAAATTCAACTGAATCCGAGTCTACTTCTTTTATCTTATCTTCTGAATTTGCCTCAATCGTTGTGCTGCCTTTTGTTTCTACACCTAAACGGGCGGCAGAAACCTCGGCAATGTTAACGCCTGCAATATAAAACAGAACGGAGCAACCGGCGAGTGTAATGTCTGTTTCTGCGCTGATGGAAAGAGAAGCCTTCCAGTTAACGCCGTCTTCATCTTCAATATCGTATGCCTTCGTGTACGGGTAGCTTTCAAGTCTTATGCACTTTTCACCCTCGTGGCAAAGGGTCAATCCGTTGTTAAAGCTGTGCGCATATTCAAATCTTGCATCCAACTCAAGAGAAACGCTTCCCTCCCAATCGGAATAAACAACCATAAAGATGGTAGGATAAATAGCTTCACGCGCTGATTCATATGTTTTTGATGAAATATAAACGGGTGTCGATCCCTTGAATTGGAAAACAGCTAACGGGAAACGCTTATCGTTGAGACCTTCAAGAGTAAGGAATTTCCATTCTTTTTTTGTTGCCTCAGGCTGAGCGTCTGCGCCGAGTTTACCGTTGAAATTTATACCTGCAAACATCTGACCGCTGAGGCCGACATAGAATTCCTGCAGGTTTGTTGCGCTCGGCATATCAATAACGAGATGCGCCGCAAGGTCTCTGATGCCTATCTCACCGCTAAGCTTGCAGGAACCGTCAACATAGATAGGAGCATTATTCTCTTCGGTATCCTGGTCTTGCTTGCCAAGGTCAACGCCGAAGTTTACGATAAGGTCTTTGCCCTGTGTGCTGTACTCGTTTGCCATGAATCCGACCTCAGGGGCGTTGGTGCTATATTCAAGGCTTTGGTTGTCAGAAGAAGACAGGGTTTGAGTCTGAGAAACATTTTCGAATTCCTCATCAATATTTCCGAAATGAGAAGTAACGCCGTCCATATAATATGCGCCGACGAAATTTTCTTCTGTCAGGGTGTTGGTTGAGCATACCTCAAGATTTTCAAAAACCTCGTTGAAATCAGGCTCCATTACTTCTAAGGCAGCTTCGCCGTTATTGTTTGAGACGCGCTCAACTTTGAAGAAGCGGTTTCCGCCGAAGGCTGTGTTTTCGTTGCCCTTGAGCTGGATGATGCTTCCGTTGTAGATGCCGTCAAGAAATGTGGGGTCCTGATTCTGCATCCTGATTGTATATCTGTTACCGTTATATGAGGAATATTCCTCAACGGCAACGATGGAAGAGTTTATTGCGTTTGACTGCGTATCAGAAAGCGTGACAACTCCGTCCTTGACCGTGACCTCATTTTTTAAGTGCGAAAAGTTTTTGGTCGGGTATTCGTAGGTAGCGGTTGCGTTTGTCGCAGTGTCACCTGCGGGAGTGCCGTCGGGATTGCTTGGATCTTCTCCGTTTCCTTCAGATTTTTTCATTCCTAAAGCAGTAACGACAACGCCGAAGGAGGTTGAAAGAATTCCGAGGCAGAGAGTTATGATAAGAAATATTTTCAAGCCCTTGAAAAGCTTTGCGATAAAGTTATTTTTTTTCATTTCTGCTCCCTCCTTTTATTGAGAATGGAAGAAATAACAATAGTTGCCGCAACAAATACAATAACAGTGACGGCGTGAATGATGAGCGTCGTGCAGGTGACGCTTGTTATATCTTCGGCAAGAATACCTATTTTTGCGCTCAATGCCATCTTGAAATCGGGAACAAAGTTAACACAAATCGGTACGATGAGAGCTAAAAACAATGCCGATAAAGAGGAAATGACGGCAGAAATAGTATTGAATGTCATCTTTCCCTTTTTGCTGAAGCTGCTTATAAATGCCAACACGGCAAAAACGGGTACGCTCCAGAAAAGAATGTTTGTCAGCACACCCAGCGATGTTGAAAGAATCGTCGGGTTGAACAGATTATTACCCTTTATCAATAAATCAAGGAAAGCATCAAGCGTAATGGAAGCTTTGAAAGATTCGTTGAAGGCGGATGAGATGAAAATTTGCTTTTTCATACCGAACGAAAGGATGAAAAGCAGTGAAATGCAAGCATAAAGCGCAATAAGAGCAAACCGCAACGACCATTCTATTATGTTTTCTTTTGTAAAGATCGGCTTGGAAGGTGTTGCCGGTGCGGTCGGCTTCAGATTCTGAAACATTTGATTTTGTTTAAGAAACGGCTTTTTCGGTGAAATCGGCGGATTAGGGTTAATTGGGGGCCGATTTTGATTTACTGCGGGCTGATTAGGAAAAGCAGGTGCCTGATTCGGTGCGGTCATCGGCTTGTGCGCGACAGACTCGTTTGATTTTGCTGCTACGGGTGCTGCGTCTTTTCTGACGGGCAACTGTGCTCCGCAAGCGGCGCAGAAATTGGTGTTTTCGTTTTTTGTTCCACACTTTGGACAGAACATATTTCTCCCTCCTTTATTTTGGTTAATTATACAATATCCGACCTTAAAATGCAATAATTCTCAAAATAACTTGCAGATTATTCAAAATTTTTTAAATCAGGATATTGACAATTGATTTTAAAAGGTGTATTATGTTGAAAAATTTCGAAGGAGGAAACGGTATGTTTAATAAAAACTATTATTTTTATTACTTTATCAAAGGTCGTTTATCTTCTTCGGATTGCGGAGCTTAATGCTTCGTCAGAATAAGAGAACGACCTGCAGGTGTTTATGCTTTAGCATAAATTTTGCAGGTCTTTATTTTTTGCAAAAGAGGTAATTGTTATGAAAATGAATTTCTTAAGAAAGCTTCCTATTCCGCAGGATGTAAAAAAAGAGTTTCCTGTATCGGAGAAGATGGCAGAGGTCAAGGCGGCAAGAGACAGGGAGATTGAAGCGGTTTTTGAAGGAAAATCAGATAAGTTTATCCTTGTAATCGGCCCTTGCTCGGCAGACCATAGAGAGCCTGTTCTTGAATATATTTCTCGCCTTCGCAGGGTCGAAGATGAAGTGAAGGATAAGATTATTATAATTCCGCGTATCTATACAAACAAACCAAGAACGACGGGTGCCGGCTATAAGGGTATGCTCCATCAGCCTGACCCTGATGAGAAGCCGGATATGTATCACGGAATTGTTGCAATCAGAGATTTACATATGTCTGCTTTGAGGGATTATGATTTTTCTTGCGCAGATGAAATGCTTTATCCTGAAAATCACCGTTATCTTTCTGATTTGCTTTCGTATGTTGCCGTCGGTGCACGCTCTGTTGAAAACCAGCAGCACAGACTTACTGCAAGCGGATTGGGTCTTCCTGTAGGAATGAAAAATCCGACGGGCGGCGACCTTTCGATTATGATGAATGCTATCACTGCCGCACAGTCAAGCCATACATTTATTTACAGAGGATGGGAAGTAACCAGCGAGGGCAATCCCTATGCTCATGCAATCCTCAGAGGATATCTTGACTATTCAGGACACAGCATTTCGAATTATCATTACGAAGACCTTGTTACGCTTAATGAGCTTTATGCGAAGTCGAATCTTGTAAATCCTGCAGTAATCGTTGATACGAACCATAACAATTCAGGAAAGAAGTATCTTGAGCAGGTGCGTATTGCGAAGGATATTGTTCACAGCAGAAATCAGAATGAGGATGTTAAGAAGCTCGTCAAGGGTCTTATGATTGAAAGCTATATTGAGGACGGTGCTCAGGGTATGGGCGAGCATGTCTTCGGCAAATCTATCACTGACCCGTGTCTCGGCTGGGAAAAGACGGAGAAGCTTATTTATGACATTGCCGAAAAGCTTTGATAGGTTTAAAATAGAATAAAAAACTAAGGTTGTATCAGCTTATCTTATCGATGCTTGATACAACCTTTTGTTTTTGTTAAAACAGGAGATAACTTTCGTCTGCCTGAGTCTCGAAGGAAATAATGTCTCCTGTTCGTGTAAACGGGATTTCTTCGTTGTTTGATTCTTTCAGGATTTTCTTAAAGTGTGCACCTTCAATGTTACAAAGTCTTCCCTTAAGGCTCTTGATTCTGATGGAGGAAATCTTTCTGTTTTCAAGCTTTGCGGAAACAAGAAAGGCACCGTCTGCACGAAGGTTTTCAAAGGATGCAGGGGACTTCTTATCCCAGCAAGGGAAAAGACGGATAACGCCTTCGTATCCCTGAAGAAGCATTTCGTTGATTGTTGCCGGAATTGTCGTCAGATGTTCGATTCCGCCGCCGTGGTGACGGAAAAGTCTGTTCGGAAGTCCGAATTCCTTTATGTTCTGATGAATACCTTCAATAATGAAATGAGGGTCAACGCCGATTCTGGCGCCTGCGGGAAGATAGGAGTTGGAGCCGTTGTCATCAAGGCGTCGGTCGTTTATGAAATATGTATTTCGTGCAATTTCAAGAAGTCTTTCGCCTGAAGAAAAACCTATCTGTGAAGCAGGATAGATATGCTGAAGACCTACTGTATTCTCATCTCTCCAACGGATGCCTCGTTTTGAATAACGGAAGCACCTCTTTCCCTTTTTGATGAATGTAGGAAAATCACTCAGGTTTTCGATGATGTCTTCCCAAAGAGAATATTTCTCAGAGTTGAGACCGAGCTCCTTTGCCATATCGTATATGCCGTCAAACAAAAGCTTAACGAGACCGAGAGAATTGATTGCGTTAACGGCTTCTATCTGTCCTTTGTGGGTGATATATCTGAATTTCTCACCGCGGTAGTATGGAATTTCGTGTGCCGCATCATTTTTGATGACATATTTCCCTTTTTCTTTAACAAGATAGTCTTCCCAGAAAGCCGCAGTATTGAAAACAAAATTATAGTAGTTTTCAAGAGCGTAGTTTTTATCGTAGGTAGCAAACCAATGCATTAAGGGAATTACACAGGCATATGCGGCGTGGCTTTTCTGACCAAGGAAGAGAACACCGTGTTCCTTGCAGTCAGCCTGCGAATAAACATCAAGGGCTTTCGGGCCGAAGCTTACGGGGAAAGCATAGCCTCTGCAACCGAAAAATCCTGCGAACTTTGCGGCCTCGTCCTTCATATCGTTGATAGGTGACATATAGCCGTCAAAAAGCTCAGGATGGTTGGAGGAGAAAATGCAGTAATACGGAGCTTCATAGTTATAATTCATATGATAGTCTCCCGCCCAGGGAAAAAAGTCGTCCGTTACAAAGTTTCCGAAAAGTCCCGGAGGAAACTCTTTGTTTCCCATACAGCCTGCCAGATGATAGAGGCTTGAATTATAGAATTTTTCAATTTCCTTATCTTCAAGAGTTACTTTGGACGCTGCAAAGAAATCCTGCCATTTTTTCAGAGTTCTTTCTTTGTCGAGGTCGTAGTTGCAATTGTTCGCCATCAAAACAGCTTTGTCGGCATAGTTTTCATCATCAAAATTTGTAACTGCTGAAATGCAGAAGCTGATATATCTGAACCCGTCTGCAACTGTTTCTTCAATACTACGAAGGCAGACGGCAACACCCGTTTCAAGGTCGAGGTCATCGCCCTCAAACTTGCGGCTGTGGATTCTTATACCGTTTTTCTCTGACTCAGAATTGACAGAGTCGCAGGTATCAGGCATTTCAATGATGGGGGAGGGGGAAACATCTGACTCAGGAGCTTTGATTTTAAAATAAATAAGGTTTTCGGGAGCGACGAAAAATTCAATTTCTATCTTGCCGAAAGTACATTCAAGCAAACCTTTATCGAAATACTGCCTGATGTTGTAATCATTCAGTTCGATGTTTCTGATGCGTATATTGCCGACGGTTTTGATGCCTCCGTCGTTGCGTGCACCGGGTTTCAGCTTCCAAAAGTCACACTTTGAAATGTGGATGATGAGGTCTTTTTCATCGTTGTCAAAAACAACACCCAGGTCACCGTTACCGCACATTGCGCCTGCAGGAATTTTGTAGAGAACCTTTTCTTCATTGGCGTTGTTTGGTTTAGATGTTATTTCGTTAAAATATGTGTTCATAGTGTCACCGAAGTTAAGTGAGATTTTGTCTATTGTTTAAAAACTGACAGATGTATTTTAGCACAAAGAAGGACGATTATCAATAGTATTGGTTTTTGAAAGAATAGGAACAAAGGAAAAAACGCAGAGCAAGCGCTCTGCGGTATATGTTTTATTTTCGTTGGGACAACTGGACAACCGTCTCGACATGGTTTGTATGCGGGAACATATCAACGGGTTGAATCTTCTTAACTTTGTAGCCGTTTCTGATGAGATATTTAAGGTCTCTTTCCTGCGTTTCGGGGTTGCAGGAGACATAGACGATTATTTTGGGATTGAGTGTAACAACGCTGGAAAGGAAAGCTTCGTCACTTCCTGCACGGGGAGGATCCATAAAAACAACATCTGCGCTCTTGCCGTCGGCCGCCATATTTGTCATAAATTTTCCTGCATCATCGCAGTAGAATTTTATGTTTTGTGTGTTGTTTCTTTTTGCGTTGTTTTTTGCATCGAAAATGGCGTCCTTGTTAACTTCAACCGCGATAACCTCTTTTGCTTTCTGCGCCGCAATAATGCCTATCGTGCCGATTCCGCAGTAGGCATCGATAACGGTTTCTTCTCCCGTCAGCTCTGCATAGTCAATAGCTGTCGAGTAAAGCTTTTCTGTCTGTACGGGATTAATCTGATAAAAGGATTTTGCGGAAATTCTGAAAACGCAACCGCAGAGTGAGTCTTCGATTGTCCCTTTGCCGTAGAGAACTTTCTCTGTGTTGCCAAGAACGAGACTTGTGTGCTCACGGTTGATATTCTGAATTATCGTCGTTATTTCGGGATGCTTTTTAAGAAGCTCTTTTATAAATGAGTTTTTGCCCGGAAACATTGGTGTACCCGTAACGAGAACGACCATAATTTCTCCGCTTGTGAATCCTCTCTTGACCAGAACATGACGAAGGAAACCAAAGCCCGTATCTTCATTGTAGGGAATCATACGGTAGTGCTTCATCATATTACGGATGGTTACAATTATCTCGTCAGCCTTCTTATCCTCAAGCCGACACTCGTCAATGCAGACGATACGGTGCGACTTGGACTGATAAACGCCCGAAATAATCTTTCCGCCTCGTGTTATGCCGAAAGCCGCCTGAACCTTGTTACGGTAATTGTACGGATTTTCCATTCCGATAATTTCGTTAACACGGCAGAATTTGCCGAGCAGACGGATAACCTTTGCCTGCTTATAGCTCAACTGTTCAGGGTAGCTCATATTCTGAAGCTGACAGCCTCCACACTTCTTCGCAACGGGGCAGAATTCAGTTTTCTTTTCTGCAGTTGTTTGTTTTTTAGCCATTTTGAATGTCCTTTGGTTTCTTCATTGTAAGTGAAATACGCTTTTTATTGGTGTCAACGGAAATAACCCATACAGTAACAACCTGACCGACTTTCAGAGCCTCTGACGGGTGCTTGATGAATTTATCCGTGATCTGAGAAATGTGAACAAGACCGTCCTGGTGAACGCCGATATCAACAAATGCACCGAAGTCGATAACATTTCGTACCGTTCCCTGAAGCTCCATTCCGGGCTTGAGGTCGTTCATATCCATAACATCCGTACGAAGCATCGGCGGCGGAAGCTCATCTCTCGGGTCACGACCCGGTTGCATAAGCTCCTTAACGATATCGAGCATCGTCGGTACGCCAACACCGATTTTTTCGGCAACTGTTTCCTGACCGATTGCTTCGATTTTATCTTTGAGCTCGCCGAGCTTGCCGTTTGCGGCATCCTTGACTGTATATCCGCAAAGCTCAAGAAGAGCCTTTGCAGCATCGTAGCTTTCAGGGTGAACGCCTGTGTTGTCGAGTAAATTTTTGCTTTCAGCAACACGCATAAATCCTGCACACTGTTCAAAAGCCTTTGCACCGAGCTTGGGCACTTTCTTTAACTGTGAACGGCTTGTAAAAGCACCGTTTTCTTCACGGAAAGCGACAATATTTTTTGCAACAGTGCTGTTGATTCCCGAAACTCTTGTAAGAAGAGAAGGGGAGGCTGTGTTAACATCGACACCGACATTATTAACTGCATCTTCAACAACGCCGTTAAGAGCATTGTCAAGCTCTTTCTTCGGCATATCGTGCTGATACTGACCGACGCCGATAGCCTTCGGGTCGATTTTAACAAGCTCTGCCAACGGATCCTGCAAGCGTCTTGCAATTGAAACGGCACTTCGCAGAGAAACATCAAACTGCGGAAATTCCTCGGCGGCAAGCTTTGAAGCGGAGTAGACGGAAGCTCCTGCCTCGCTGACGACCATATATGCCGTTTCTCCGCCGATTTCCTTAAGAAGGTTTGCTGTGAAGATTTCTGTTTCTTTTGAAGCCGTACCATTGCCGATTGCAATGATTTTAACGCCGTATCGTTTTATCATATTTCTGATAAGCACCTTTGCCTGCTCCTGCTGAGCGGCAGAGTGGGTTATATAAGCCACACCCGTGTCAAGAACTCTTCCTGTTTCGTCAACGACTGCTACCTTGCAACCCGTTCTGTATCCGGGGTCAAGACCAAGCGCAACCTTACCCTTGACGGGAGGCTGAAGAAGAAGCTCTTTGAGGTTTGATGAGAAAACCTTGATTGCGGCTGCAGCGGCGTTTTCCGTCAACATTGAACGGATTTCTCTTTCTATCGAGGGATAAATAAGTCTGTCATAAGCGTCTGCTCCTGCATCGCGGACGGTGTCCGTGCAGAGCGAGCCGCTGTCTGAAAGAGTGACGGATGTTATAACATTTGAAGCCTTTACGCGGTCAAGCTCAACGCTGACTTTAAGAAATCCTTCTCTTTCGCCGCGGTCGATTGCAAGAACCCTGTGACCTGCAATTTTGTCAACAGGCTGAGAAAAATTATAATACTGCTCGTAAACGCTCTGGGCGGATTCGTCAGAAGCCTTGACATTGACGATGCCGAGCACCGTGAAAAGGTTACGGAGTCTGCGGCGGATATCGGCATTATCGGAAATATCCTCTGCGATAATGTCCATTGCGCCCTGCAAAGCATCTTCAGCCGTGGGTATTCCGTTTTCTTCGTTTATATAGTCCTCGGCAAGGACGATTGCTGAAGGACTGTCCGCAAGCTGAGCATAAATAGCAGCAGCGAGAGGCTCAAGTCCTCTTTCACGGGCGACGGATGCCCTTGTTTTTCTTTTTGGTTTGAACGGGCGGTAGATATCTTCAATTTCTGCGAGGGTTGCGGCCTTTTCAAGAGCGGCGGAAATTTCATCCGTCAGCTTTTCCTGAGCTTCGATTGAAGAACGAACCTCTTCGCGACGCTTGTCAAGGTTGCGGAGGTATTCAAGTCTTTCTGAAATTTCACGAAGTGTCTGGTCGTCAAGTGTACCGTGAGCCTCTTTACGGTAACGGGCGATAAACGGAATTGTGTTGCCGTCATCAATGAGGGAAACAACATTTTCTATCTGCCAGGTTTTGAGTTTGAATTCGTTGGTAAGTGCTGAAATAATATCCATAGTAACTCCTGTTAAATTGTTTTAAGCTGTCTTATATCTGCGCCGTCAAACTGAAGAATTGTGTATGAGCTGAGAATTCTTGAAGCAATACGGTCGCTGTATGTGTTTTTTAATTCATCGGGCGTGAGGTTGGTGCTGATGATGGTCGGTTTTTCTTCAAGTCCGCGGCAGTTTACTATGTTATAGAGTGCGGAAATCGTGAGCTGAGTGCTGAATTCGCTGCCGAGGTCATCAATGATGAGAAGATCGCAGTCGAGAATTGACTGCTCAGTGTTCTCTCCGTCGCCCCTGCCGAATTTTTCTCTTTCAAGGCGGTTAAAAAGATTCTGCGCCGTCATATAGATAACTCCATAGCCTGCTTCAACAGCCTTTCCTGCAATGGCAAGGGAAAGGTGGGTTTTGCCCAGTCCGGTTTTTCCGTAAAGAAGAAGGCTGGGAGAGGATGAGCTGAAATCATCGGCATAAGCCTTGCAGTAACCAAGTACGCTTTCCATTCTCTTGCGGGGGCTGATTCCTACTCCGTCGGGGTAGTAATCGAGTTTGAAACTGTCAAAACGGCACTTGCTTACGGGGAGCTTTGAGCAAAGCTTTTCATATTCGATTGAGCGAAGAAGAAGCTTGTAACACTCGCAGGCATAACCGCCGACTGAACCCTTATCCTTGCACTTAGGGCAGGTATAACGGACATCGAGCCAATCGTGAGTAAAGCCGTTTGCGATGAGAAGCTGACGGCGTCTTTCCTGCGCATTAAGATTGATTTCGGCAAGCTTTTTTATGAAATCTTCGCCGCCTTCGCCCATGCCGACTGCCTTGATTGTTGCAAGACCAGCCTGAGCCATTGTGTCCTCGATTTCAAGAAGCTCGGGTATTTTGGCAACAGCCTCGCTGTGACGCTTTTCTCTTTGATAAAGAGCCTCTTCAAGCCTGCGCTTGATTTCACGGTCAGCTCTTTCGTATGTATCTTTGCTGAATGCCATTGGTTATACCCCCTTTTTATAAACAGGCAGACTGTCCGCTCTGCGGTTGAATTCTGACATATCGTAAGATGTATCTGCCTCTTTTTTCTTTTGGTTTTTCTCTCTGAAAGCCTGCTTGTCCTTTTCAACAGCTTCGGGCGTTTTAAGTCCTTTTTCGTGCCAGCTCATAAGAACCTTATTCATATAAGCAAAGCTGATTTTTCCTGAACGGTCAAGGGTTTCCTCATAAGCGAGATAGATCATATCAACTGAAAATTTAAGCTCAACCGACCAGGTGTTCAGGTATGCGGACTGAGATGCCGTCGGCCTCGGGTTCTGGATACCTGCGAGAGAAGCAAATTCCTTCCATACGCCTATGCAGAGGTTGAGAGCTTTGATCTGCTCGTCCGCCTTTTCTATTGTATCAATTTCTTTTTCGCCCCAGGTTTTACCGACCTTAGAGATATATGCGAGGTTACCCTTGCCGATTGAAACGCAATAGCTCACGAGCATATATATTACTTCGACGGGAAGACCGTACTGGTCGTGTATCATAAGAAGGATACACTGGCTGTCATAGCCGAGCGTTTTGCCGAGAAGAGCTTCAATATCCGAAAACATATGAGCAATCTCGGGAGATTCAGTACAACGCGCCGCAACCTGCTCATATGTCGGTTTAACGGGAACAAGCTCGGGCAAATCCTTTTTCTTCATAGAAGGAGCATCGGACGGAGCTTCGGGAAGAGGTATTCTTACAACGGGTGTTGAATCTGAATTGATTACGCCCCATTCGCAAAGAACAACCAGAGCATCGCAGACATCGCTTTCCGCATAATTGATTTCCTTGCTGATAACCGCAGGGTCGATCGGCTCAGATGCGTGTCTGAATATCCAGAGCAGAGTTTTGAGTTGAGAAGCACTTGCAAGCTTTAAGTTATTGTCAACAACCTGCGAAGGTACGGCAAACATCGAACCGAAAACCGCAGGATTTATAGAATAAGCCATTTTTTCACTGTCCTTAATTTTATTTGGCGCCATAATTCCAAATATCATTATACACGCATTTGCGTCAAAAATAAACCGTAAAACGCACTTTCTACACGGCAAAAAATTTTATACAACAAATTGTGGCTGGAGATGTAATTAATCACAAGTCAATTGACAAAACAACAAAATTTGCAAAAAACTGCAAAATCTCCGCAGAAGCAGGCTTAGTACAAACTTTCTCCGGTGAATAAAATCATAAACATTGACTAATATAAAATAATGTGGTACAATATCCCAAATTTTAAATTCTGAAAGGAGCTAGTCCATAATGGATGACCTGCCTGGGATTATTATCAAGATAGTTTTACTTTTGGTTCTTATTTTGATAAACGCATTTTTCTCTATGAGTGAGATTGCGATTATATCCCTCAATGATAACAAGATGGAAAAAATGGCTGAGGAAGGCCATAAAAAAGCAAAGAAAGTCGTCAAGCTTACTTCGAATTCGAGCAGATTTCTTTCTACGATTCAAATCGGCGTAACTCTTGCGGGATTCCTTACATCAGCCAGTGCGTCGCAGACCTTTGCCGATATGCTTGCAAGCGCTCTTGCAGGAACGGCGATTGAAAGGACGCTCGGTGCAGGCTTTATCAACGGAGCTTCCGTTGTTGTTATCACCCTTATTATGTCTTATTTTTCACTCGTGTTCGGCGAGCTTGTACCAAAGAAAATAGGTATGCAGAAGCCTGAAGCTATTTCCTTTAAGGTTGTCGGTGTTCTTCTTTTCATTTCAAAGGTTTTCAGCCCTGTTGTTAAAGTGCTTTCACTTTCAACGAACGGTGTTGTCCGTCTGCTCGGCTTCAATCCGCACGCGGATGAAGAAACCGTTACGGAAGAGGAAATCCGAATGATGGTCGATGTTGGCGGAGAAAAGGGCGTTATCGAGGATGTTCAGAAGGAAATGATAAACAACATCTTTGAGTTTGATGACCTTGATGCCGGTGATATTATGACGCACAGAACGGATATGACCGCCGTTGAGCTTCACGACCCGATTATGGAGGCGGTTAACCTCAGCATTGAGTACGGTTATTCGCGAATCCCTGTTTTTGATGATGATCCTGATAATATTGTAGGTATTGTATACATCAAGGACTTGCTCAAATATGTCGGAAAAGATATGCCTGAGAAAACCCTCAAGGATGTTATGCGTTCTCCGATGTTTGTTCCCGAATCAAAAATCTGCGGAGATTTGTTTAAGGAAATGACGGCAACTAAGACACAGATGGCAGTTGTTGTTGATGAATACGGCGGAACGGCGGGTATTGTTACTCTTGAAGATATCGTTGAAGCAATTGTCGGCAATATTCAGGACGAGTATGATAACGAGGACGAAGAGTTTTCAAGAATTAACGAAACGACCTTCACTATTGAAGGTATTATGAATATAGACGAAATTTATGAGCTTACGGGCAAAAAGTTGCCTGAGGATGATTATGATACCGTAGCAGGCTTTATTATAAGCGAGCTTGGATATCTTCCGAAGGACGGCGAAATGAACGAGGTTATGTTTGAAAACATAAAGTTTACTGTTCTTGCCGTTGACAATAAAAGAATTGAAAAGGTTCGTGTCGAAATTCTCCCTGAGGAGAAAGAGGACGATGACGATGAGGACGATGATGAGGAGTCCGGCTTCAGACATCGTAAGGACAGGCAGAAAGAATAAATCAAATTGCAACGGTTCGCCGTTGCACTCAGCTTGTCGAAAAAGACCAGCCTAAACCGGACTTTTTCGACGTGTGAGGTCATTTTTATTTCAGTTTCATATTGAATTTTTTCTCTGCTTTCTATATAATATTAAAAAATGCAAAAGGAGCGATTATTATGTACAAATTTCCTATCGGTGTAATTATAGACAGCTTCCGTGTGCCTATCAAAGAAGCAGTTGTTAAGGCTGCAGAGGTTGGCGCTCAGGGTATCCAGGTTTACTCAACGAGCGGCGAAATGGCACCCGAAAATCTTTCAGCTCAGCAGAGAAAGGATTTCCTTAATCTTGTTAAGGATAACGGTCTTGTAATTTCAGCTCTCTGCGGTGACCTCGGCGGTGGCGGATTCGC
>JAGAVE010000064.1 GCA_017942105.1 Clostridia bacterium
GTAGGGCTACGATTTCGCTATCCCTTCTTCTCGCCTGTACCTCACGATACAAACCTTGGGAGTCGCTTTTGAGTTCGTCGGCAACTACGCCTCGGTGGACTTTCACCACAGAGCATTGATATGCCCGTCATACCAAAAAGACCGACGGTTCGCCGTCGGTCTTAATTATTTATTCAGCTTAAAACAGGTTAGTTTCTCTTGCCTCTGTTGCCGTTTCCTCTGCGGCGGTCGCCTGAAGGACGACGCGGTGCATCAGAAATTTCGTTTTCAGGAACAAGACCTTCAACCTCGATAAGAGCCTCACGGCGTGAAAGGTTGATTCTGCCCTGATCGTCGATTTCGCGAACCTTAACGATAACCTCGTCGCCAACATTAACAACATCTGTTACATTCTCTGTTCTCTTAACATCGAGATGGCTTACATGAACAAGACCTTCTTTACCCGGAGCAATTTCAACAAATGCACCGAAGTCCATAACTCTTGTTACAACACCCTTATAGATTGCGCCTACCTCAGGATCGTTAGCAATTGTTTCAATCATAAAGATTGCACGCTTTGCATTCTCAATATCCTGAGCGCAGACAAATACGCTACCGTCTTCCTCAACATCAACCTTACAATCGCACTCTGCGCAGATTTTCTGGATGACCTTACCCTGTTTACCGATAACTTCAGCAATCTTATCAACGGGAACCTTGGTTGAAAGCATCTTCGGAGCATACTTTGAAAGCTCTGCTCTCGGCTCTGAAATTACGGGAAGCATAATCTCGTCAAGGATATAAAGACGAGCCTTATATGTCTTATCAAGAGCTTCACGGATGATTTCAGGAGTAAGACCGTGAACCTTGAGGTCCATCTGGATAGCCGTGATACCCTTATGAGTACCTGCTACCTTGAAGTCCATATCGCCGAAGAAATCTTCAAGACCCTGGATATCAACCATTGTCATAAAGCGGTCGCCTTCTGTTACAAGACCGCAGGAAATACCTGCAACGGGAGCCTTGATGGGAACACCTGCTGCCATAAGAGAAAGAGTTGAGCCGCAGATTGAACCCTGTGAAGTTGAACCGTTTGAAGAAAGAACCTCTGATACTGTACGGATGCAGTACGGGAACTCTTCAACTGAAGGAATAACAGGAAGAAGAGCTCTTTCTGCAAGTGCACCGTGACCGATTTCACGGCGTCCCGGTCCTCTGCTCGGACGAGTCTCGCCGACTGAGTATGACGGGAAGTTATAGTGATGCATATATCTCTTGGTTTCTTCGTTATCAATGCCGTCAAGAATCTGAGCATTGCTCATTGAACCGAGAGTTGT
This sequence comes from Clostridia bacterium, assembly GCA_017942105.1. Lineage (GTDB taxonomy): Bacteria > Bacillota > Clostridia > Oscillospirales > Acutalibacteraceae > CAG-488. The sequence continues at coordinate 1,317 of JAGAVE010000064.1, forward strand.
GATTGTAAGACACTGAGTCTGACCGCGAGTGAACATACCTGAACCGTGAACACGGCTGAGAAGGTCAACCTCTGCGTTAAGCGGACGGATCTCGTCAATGCCACGGCCGTCAACACGCTTGCCTTCATCAAGAAGCCAACGGCGAACGATGAACTTTTGAAGCTTATAGAGACAATCGTCAATCTTTGCAATCTCTTCGGGATAAATCTCGTCAAACTTAGCGTGAACAGCGTCATAAATCGGACGAAGAGCCTCGTCACGAACGCGCTTGTCGTCTGTATCAAGAGCAACCTTAACATCTTCGATAGCGAACTCTTTGATTGCTTCGAACATCTCAGGAGCAGGATCGTTTGACTCGAATGAGATTTTCTCCTTACCTACTTCTGCTGTGATATCCTCGATAAACTTAACGATTTCCTGATTTACCTTGTGAGCGTACATAATACCGTCAAACATATCGTCGTTTGAAACTTCGTTTGCACCGGCCTCGATCATTGCAACGAGGTCCTTTGTTGATGCAACCGTAACAGCCATTTCAGAAACCTCTCTCTGAGCCTCTGTCGGGTTGATAACATACTCGCCGTTAACAAGACCTACAGATACGCCTGAGATCGGGCCATCCCATGGAATAGCTGAGATTGAAATTGCAACTGAAACACCGATCATTGCCGTAATCTCAGGTGAGCAATCCGGGTCAACTGACATAACCGTTGCAACAACGCCTACATCGTTACGCATATCCTTCGGGAAAAGCGGACGGATAGGACGGTCAATAACTCTTGATGCAAGAGTAGCCTTTTCGCTTGCCTTGCCTTCACGGCGCTGGAATGAGCCCGGGATACGGCCGACTGCGTAAAGCTTCTCTTCAAAGTCAACTGAAAGCGGGAAGAAATCTACTCCCTCTCTGGGCTTGTCAGCCATTGTAGCTGTACAAAGCACTTCTGTTTCGCCGTAGCGGATAAGGCAGGAGCCTCCTGCGAGCTGAGCCATCTTGCCCACCTCAACAACAAGGGGACGACCTGCAAGTGTTGTTTCAAATGTTTTGAAATCCTTAAAAAACATCTTTTTCTACCTCTCTGAAAAAATTTATTTCCATGTCAGGCAAGGGATTTAGCAATAAACTCATAGCTTGAGCTTCAAGCTATCAATTCACTGCTAAAATCCGGAAAATTTTTGCCTGACAAAAGATTCATTTTTGATACTTTAATTTCCGACAGCACATAAGTCTGAGATGCAATATATTGTATTTCAAATGCGAAGCAGTTTTGAAAGAGTAGATTTTTGTCTCAGCAAGGCAAAAATCCGCAGAAATACGAGGTTATTTCAAAGATTTTTAACGAAGCTGAGGCGGAAAGATGCCTTTCAAAACCTTATGGTTTGTTGGTGATTAAAGTATATTAAATTACACAACAAGGCAGACAGTAAATGTTGAATTCGCTGTCTGCCCCAAATGCCGTAATTATTTACGAATGCCAAGTCTTGCAATGATTGCACGATATCTTTCGATGTCAACCTTCTGCAAGTAAGCAAGAAGGTTACGTCTGTGACCAACCATCTTAAGAAGACCGCGTCTTGAGTGATGGTCCTTCTTGTGCTCCTTGAGATGCTCAGTAAGATCATTAATTCTCTTTGTAAGAACAGCGATCTGAACCTCAGGTGAACCTGTATCACCCTCGTGAAGAGCATATTCAGCCATAATAGCCTGCTTCTCTGCCTGTGTCATTATTTTCACCTCATTTAAAATATTTTATATGCTCCAAAATCCCAGGTTAAGGCAGGTGAACACCGCTGAGCGGTCAAACCCAAAATCCGAGAAACGGAAACATAGCGAAGGTATTTTATCACAAATATTTTCATTTGTAAAGAGTTTATTGAAAATTTTTGTTTCCTGCGAAAATTTCGAGGCATATACTGTATCAGGATGTAAAAAATAAAATCAGCGGATATGAGTAAACGGTGGCATAAACTGCCTACGGGGAGCCGTGACTCGCCTTCAGGGCAAAGTATCCGCTTCAGATATCCGCTGGCGGTGCAAGTGTACCGTCAGCGATTTTGGTTTTATTATTGACCAAAACTCCTTTTTCTATTATTATATAAATGAAAACAAAAAGGAGTTATATTATGACAAACAGAGAAAAACTTCATTCGGGTCAGATTTACTATCCGAGCGACGATGAAATTATGAAAGAACAGCTTTTGTGTCTTGAGAAGCTCTATGAATTTAACGCTACCCGCCCTCTTGAGCAGGAAAAGAGAGAAAATATGCTCAAAGAAATGTTTGCGGAAATCGGCGAAGGTTGCTATATCGAACCGCCTCTTCACACCAACTGGGGCGGCAAACATGTTCATTTCGGCAAGATGGTTTATGCAAATTTCAACCTGACAATGGTTGACGATACGCACATTTATGTCGGCGATTATACCCTTATCGGGCCGAATGTTACGATCGCAACGGCAGGTCATCCGATCGACCCTGATCTGCGCGCAAAAGCGTACCAGTTCAACAGAAGCATACGAATCGGAAACAACTGTTGGATAGGAGCCGGTGCCATCATCCTTCCCGGAGTAACAATCGGAGATAATACCGTCATTGGTGCAGGCTCCGTCGTAACAAAAGACATACCGTCAGGCGTCGTTGCCGTCGGAAACCCTTGCAGAGTTTTAAGAGAAATCGGAGAACACGACAAAGAGTATTATTTCAAGGATTGCAAAATTGATTATAATAGTATATAATATTGTATTGTAGAAAAATGAGAGGAGTATCAGCAAATGAAACACCCCGAAATCGTTAATAAAATGAGTCTTGAGCAAAAGGCGGCTTTTGTTTCAGGCTATGACTACTGGCATCTTGAGGAAGCACCCGAGCTTGGTCTTCCGAAGATTATGATTACCGACGGCCCTCACGGTCTTCGTAAACAGAACAAGGACAAAAAAGCTTCTCAGGGAATCGGTCTTGGAAATTCAGTTCCTTCAACCTGCTTCCCTCCTGCATCAACATCTTCCTGCTCTTGGGACGAAAACCTTCTCAGAGAAGAAGGAATCGCTCTTGCTGAGGAATGTCTTAAGGAAGAGGTCTCCGTTGTTCTCGGACCCGGTACAAACATCAAGCGTGCTCCGACCTGCGGCAGAAACTTCGAATACTTCAGCGAAGATCCGTATCTTGCAGGTAAATGCTCTGCAAGCTTTGTAAACGGTGTTCAGTCAATGGGCGTCGGCACATCGCTTAAGCACTTCGCTTGCAACTCTCAGGAAGCTTTCCGTATGGTTATCAACGAGGTTGTTGACGAAAGAGCAATGCGCGAGCTCTACCTTACAGCTTTTGAAATTTGCGTTAAGGAAGCTCAGCCCTGGACAATTATGAACTCTTACAACCGCATCAACGGGGTTTATACCTCTCAGAACGAATGGCTTCAGGAAAAGGTCCTTCGCGGCGAATGGGGATTTGAAGGTCTCCTCGTAACAGACTGGGGTTCATCGGTTGACCGTATTCCCGGCCTTTACAACGGCACAGACCTTGAAATGCCCTCTTCAGCAAGAATCAACACAAACAAGATTATCGCTGCAGTAAACAGCGGTGAGCTTGATATCGCAGTTCTTGACAAGAGGGTTGACACAGTCGTTGACCTTATTGTTAAATCAAAGCCTGCTCTTGAGAAAAAGCATACATATGACATTGAAGCTCACCACGCAATCGCACGCAAGGTTGCTGAGGGTTCAATGGTTCTTCTTAAAAACAACGACAGTATCCTTCCCCTTAAAAAAGGTCAGAAGGTTGCTGTTATCGGCGAGCTTGCCGCATCTCCCCGTTTCCAAGGCGCAGGTTCTTCCGTAATCAACCCCAACAAGCTCGACAATGCTCTTGATGAGCTTAAGAAGCTCGGTGTAGATGTTGTTTACGCTCCCGGCTATGTGAAGAACAAGGACGAAATCAAGGACGACCTTGTCAATGCTGCTGTTGATGCTGCAAAGAGCGCGGATGTTGCACTTGTATTCGTTGGCCTTACAGACGAATTTGAAGGCGAAGGCTACGACAGAGTTAACATTGAAATGCCGTCGAGCCACAATAACCTTGTTTCAGTTATTGCTAAAGCTAACCCCAACACTGCAGTTGTTCTTGCAGGCGGATCGGTTATCAACCTCCCGTGGGTAAACGAAGTAAAGGGTCTTCTGAGCACAGGTCTCGGCGGTCAGGCTGTCGGCAGTGCAACAGCTAACCTCCTTACCGGCGCAGTCAATCCTTCAGGTAAAACATCCGAAACATATCCCCTTTCATACGAAGACAACCCGACATTCGGCAACTACCCCGGCGGCCCCGTAACAAGTGAACACAGAGAATCTGTTTACATCGGCTACCGTTACTATGACAAGGCTGAAAAGGATGTCCTCTTCCCCTTCGGTTACGGTCTTTCATACACAACATTCGAATACAGTGACCTTCAGGTTTCTGCTGACAGCATCAAGGACACCGATACGGTTACAGTTTCCTTCAAGGTTAAAAATACAGGCGATGTTTACGGCGGTGAGGCAGCTCAGCTTTATATTGCTGACAAGGAATCAACCATCTTCCGTCCCGTCAAGGAGCTTCGCGGCTTCAAGAAGGTATTCCTTAACCCCGGCGAAGAAACAACAGTTTCTCTCGAGCTTTCAAAGAGAGCGTTTGCTTTCTACAATGTCAAGCTCGGAGACTGGATGGTTGAGACCGGCGAATTCGATATTCTCATCGGCGCTTCAAGCCGCGACATCAAGCTTTCAAAGACCATCACTGTTGAATCAACCGTAAACGCAGAAATCCCTGATTACAGAAAGACTGCTCCTGCTTACTACACAGCAGATGTCAGCGGAATGAACGGTGCTCAGTTTGAGGCTGTTCTCGGCAGTGAACTTCCGAAGAACGAAAGAGACAAGTCTTTGCCCATTGATATGTACTGCTGTCTCAACGACGCAAGACATACAAAGTGGGGCGGCAGAATGTGCAACGCTATCGAAGGCATTATGGCAAAATTCGGCTCTGCTGAGAACGGTGACGGAAAGATGATTGCGGCTATGGCAACTCAGATTCCTATCCGTAACTTTATGGCTATGAGTATGGGTGTTTGCTCTCCCGAAATCATCGACGGTCTTCTTATGATTCTCAACGACGATCAGTCAAGCTTCGTAGGCTTCAACAAGATCTTCTGGAGAATCGGCGGAGCTCTTACAAGACTTCCCGCTCTTCTTAAATCCATCTAAGCAAAAAGAATTAAGCACTTCGGCTTTCGCCGAAGTGCTTTTTGTTTTGATTAATTTTAGATAACGCCCTGAGACATCATAGCGTCAGCAACCTTAATGAAGCCTGCGATATTAGCACCTGCAACAAGGTTGTAACCAAGGCCGTACTCCTCTGCTGCTGCTGCTGAAGAGTCGTGAATTGACTTCATAATTGACTTAAGTCTGTTGTCAACCTTCTCAGTTGTCCAGTTGTAACGGAGTGAGTTCTGAGTCATCTCAAGAGCTGAAACAGCAACACCACCTGCGTTAACTGCCTTTGACGGAGCAACTGCCTTGCAGTTTTCCATAAGGTATGCAAGAGCATCGTTTGTTGAAGGCATATTTGAAACCTCAATGTAATACTTAACGCCGTTTTCAACAAGCTGCTTTGCTTCGAAAATTGAAACTTCGTTCTGAGTTGCACAAGGCATTGCGATATCAACAGGAACATTCCAGGGCTTCTCGCCGGGGAAGAATTCAACGCCGAACTTATCAGCATAGTCCTGAACCTTATCTCTGCCTGATGCTCGCATTTCGAGCATATAGTTGATTTTTTCGTCTGTAGTAATTCCGTCCGGGTCATATACATAACCGTCGGGACCTGAAATTGTCACTACCTTACCGCCGAGCTCTGCAATCTTCTTAACTGTACCCCAAGCAACATTACCGAAGCCTGAAACAGCAACCGTCTTTCCCTCGATTGTCTCACCGAAATGAGCAAGAACTTCCTGAGCATAATAAGTTGCGCCGAAGCCTGTTGCTTCAGGTCTTACGAGTGAACCGCCATATGAAAGGCCCTTACCCGTAATAACACCGTTTTCAAAGTTACCTCTGATGCGTCTGTACTGACCGAAAAGGTAGCCGATTTCTCTGCCACCAACACCAACATCACCTGCAGGAACGTCGATATTCGGACCAATGTGTCTGTAAAGCTCTGTCATAAATGCCTGGCAGAAACGAAGAACCTCTCCGTCTGACTTGCCTCTCGGGTCAAAGTCCGAACCGCCCTTTGCACCGCCGATAGGAAGGCTTGTAAGGCTGTTTTTAAATGTCTGCTCAAAAGCAAGGAACTTAATAATACCACTGTAAACAGAAGGATGGAAGCGAAGACCGCCCTTGTAAGGACCGATTGCGCTGTTGAACTGGATACGGTAACCTGTGTTTACCTGCACCTTACCTGCGTCATCTACCCATGAAACGCGGAAAATAATTTGTCTTTCAGGTTCAACCATTCTTTCGAGCAAACCTGCTGCCTCATATTCCGGATGCTTTTCAACAACGGGAACAAGGCTTCTGAGAACCTCTGTTACAGTCTGAACAAATTCAGGCTCGTGAGGGTGTTTTTTTGCCACATCGGCAATAACTCTTTCTACATAATTCATTATAAGGTCATCTCCTCAAATAAACATAAAGACAACAAATTTCATACGGTATCAGTGTTTCCCGAATTTTTTGAAACACAACTATATCAGTATTCCTCAAAGTGGGAAATAATACCCAAAATGTTTCCTTTATGCCATATTTAAAAATACCGTCATATTATACTACCATATTTTCAGAATTTCAATAGTAAATTTGAAAAAAATCACAAAAAAGCAGGGTGGTTTTTAGCCACCCTGCATAATTTTTAGATTAATACATAAACATAAATGCAACTGAAACGCCAAGTGCGAGAAGGAAAAATCCTAAAGCAACAAACTTAGTTATCTTTGCAAGCTTCTGCTCAATCGTCTTACCCTTAGACTTACCAAAGAAAGTATCAGCACCGCCTGAGATTGCGCCTGAAAGACCGGCTGAACGGCTCTCCTGAAGAAGAACTGAAACTATGAGAACGAGTGCAAGCACAATAAGCAATGCACCTAAAACATACTGAATAGCAGTCATAATTAAACCTCCGTTAGTATTTTTACCAAGACATTCTAACACACATTATTTGAAAATGCAATAGAAATTTTTAATCAAATCAAAAAATAGTAAGAAATTTCCGATAATTATTAAGAAAAATCAGGTTAATATAATCTTAGCGGAAGAAAACGACGGTTGCGTTTGCTCGTTTTTCCGCTGCCACCGATACGAGGATGCTCGCTCGGTGGCATTATAATTATATCAACGACATCTGCTCTCCCGTGTCCTCAGCGCTTAAAAGAGCGCCTGTTGCAGGAAGATTCTTTGTTTTATAGCGATAGGGTTTTGCAAACTCACCGTTCTTGTAATCTCTCACCTTTTTAAGAATATGACCCTTCTTCATCGTCATAACAGCTACGCCCTGCGTATCCTTTGTAGTTTTAGGTGAAATTGCACCCGTATTGATAAGAAGCAGTCTGCCCGATGTAGACTCAAGCACAAGGTCACAATCCTCTTTTACATGACGGATTGCGCCAATCGGGAATTTGTCACTGTAAGCCTTAATGAGCTTTTTGCGGTTTGTCTTGGTCGCATAAGCTGAAAGGTCAACCTTGGCAACCTTACCATTTTCAAAAAAGAACATTACATAGCCTTTATAATCGAGCGTTGCAACCATATAGATCGCATTTTCGCCCTCGTCCATCTCAAGCTTTGACGCTACGAAATCACCCAGCACGCTTGCTTTACCCATGTCAAATTCCGATGCTTTTGATTTATAAACCTGACATTTATCAGTGAAGAAAAGAAGCTCTGTGTTGTTCGAAGCCTCAATTTCAAGAAGCATTTCGTCGCCTTCCTTGAGCTTCTGCTCTCCGCTTGTACGAAGAGCCTGTGGAGTGATTTTCTTGAAATAACCTTCCTTGGTAAAGAAAAGGGTTACGGGGAAATCGGGTTCTTCCTCTTCTTTTTCCTCAAAAGCAACATCCATGGCGAAGATGATTTCGGTCTTTCTCGGCTGACCGTATTTCTTTGCGATATCGTTAAGCTCATTGACGATAATTTTCTTAACCTTTGATTTATGAGCAAGGATATCTTCCATATTTTCAATATCCTGACGAAGCTTCTCAATATCCTGCGTCCTTTTCAGTATATACTCACGGTTAAGATGACGCAACTTGATTTCGGCAACATAATTCGCCTGAATCTCGTCAATACCAAAGCCAATCATAAGGTTCGGAACAACCTCGCTCTCCTCTTCGGTCTGACGGATAATCTTTATAGCCTTGTCAATATCAAGAAGTATCTTCTGCAAGCCTTCAAGCAAATGAAGCTTTTCCTTGGCCTTTGTCAGCTCAAAGAAAACTCTGCGGCGCACACCTTCGGTACGGAACGCAATCCATTCAAGAAGTATCTCACGAACGCCGAGCACCTTCGGAACTCCTGCTATAAGAAGATTGAAGTTACACGAGAATGTATCCTCCAACGGAGTCGCTCTGTAAAGCTTCTGCATAAGCTTATCAGGGTCAGTTCCTTTTTTGAGGTCAATCGTTATTTTAAGACCCGACTTATCCGTTTCGTCACGGATATCGCTGATTTCGCGAACCGAGCCGGATTTGTATTTTTCAATAATTTTATCGATTATAGCTTCCGCAGTTGTTGTCGGCGGTATTTCTGTTATTTCAATACATCTGTTATCTTTATCGTAACGGTATCTTGCCCTTACCTTAAAGCCTCCGCGGCCTGTACGGTAAATTGCGTCCATAGCATCGCGGTCATATACAAGCTGTCCGCCGCCGACGAAATCGGGAGCTTTCAGCGTTTCCGTTATATCTGCATCCTCATCCTTGATAAGAGCGACCGTTGTATCGCAGATTTCCTGAAGATTGAAAGAGCAGATTGAGCTTGCCATACCAACTGCGATACCCGTCGTCGGGTTAGTCAGTACGGTCGGAAATTTTACCGGAAGAAGTGTTGGTTCTTTTGTTGTATTATCGTAGTTATCAACAAAATCGACAGTATCCTTATCAATCTCCGCAAAAAGCTCTGCGCAGATAGGAGCAAGCTTAGCCTCCGTATATCGCGGAGCCGCCCACTGCATATCTCTTGAATAAGCTTTACCGAAGTTACCCTTCGAATCAACAAACGGGTGAAGGAGAGCTTCATATCCTCTTGAAAGGCGCACCATCGTGTCATAAATCGCAGCATCACCGTGAGGGTTGAGCTTCATCGTCTGACCGACGATATTTGCAGATTTCGTTCTGGCACCCGTAAGAAGTCCCATTTTATACATTGTATAAAGAAGCTTTCTGTGAGACGGTTTGAAGCCGTCAATCTCGGGAATCGCTCGTGACAGAATAACGCTCATCGCGTAAGGCATATAGTTAGTTTCAAGAGTTTCGGTAATATTCTGCCTTAAAACAGTACCCGCGCCGAGAATATGTGTATTTGGATTCATCTCTTCGGTCTTCGCAACCTCTTTTTTCTTTTTTGCCATACTGTCACCTCCCTTAACTTAAATCAAGCATATCGATATACATATAACCGTTATCTGCAATATGCTCTTTTCTTCCTGCAAGATTATCGCCGAGAAGCATATCAAAAATCTGAGCTGTTCGCTCTGCATCCTCCGGCAATATTTCAACAAGCCGTCTTGTTTTCGGGTTCATAGTAGTCAGCCACATCATTTCAGCCTCGTTTTCACCAAGACCTTTTGAACGCTGAACTGTATATTTTGCATTACCTATTTCTTCAATAGCTTCTGCTTTTTCTTTTTCTGTATAGGCGAACCAGACCTGATCCTTTGTGTTGATTTCATAAAGCGGTGTTTCAGCAATAAACACCTTGCCCTGCTCGATAAGAGTCGGCATAAGGCGATAAATCATCGTAAGAATAAGGGTACGAATCTGGAATCCGTCAACATCGGCATCGGTACAAATTATAACCTTATTATAACGAAGAAGGTCAAGATTAAACTCTGCAAGACCCTTCATATGCTTTGACTTGACCTCAACACCACAGCCGAGAACCTTTACAAGGTCGGTAATGATTTCGCTTTTGAAAATCTTATCATACTCGCACTTAAGGCAGTTAAGAATCTTACCTCTGACGGGCATAAGAGCCTGAAATTCAGAGTCACGCGCCTGCTTACAGGCACCAAGTGCTGAATCACCCTCCACGATAAAGAGCTCTCTGTCCTCGGCGTTTTTTGCACGGCAGTCAACAAATTTCTGCACTCTGTTCGCAAGGTCGTTTGATGTTGTAAGAGTTTTCTTTATAGTCTGCCTTGTCACTTCAGCCTTGACACGGCTGCGCATATTGATAAGAACCTGGTTAGCAATCTTTTCTGCTTCAGTTCTGTTTTCAATAAAATATATTTCAAGCTGACGCTTAAAAAATTCCGTCATCGCTTCCTGGATAAACTTGTTCGTAATCGCCTTTTTAGTCTGATTTTCGTATGAAGTTTCCGTTGAGAAAGAAGAAACAACGAGAACGAGACAATCCTCAATATCTTCAAACTTTATCTTCGGGTCAGACTTTGTATACTTACCGTTTGTTTTGAGATACGAATCAATCTGATAAGTGAAAGCATTTCTCACAGCCTTTTCAGGTGCACCGCCATGCTCAAGCCAACTGGAATTATGATAGTATTCTTTTTTCTGCGACTTGTTAGAGAAGCAGAGAGCCGATGTTATGAGCACCTTATAGTCCTTATGGTCTTCACGGTCACGACCGACCCTTTCCGTCTGCCATGACTGAACGGATGTAAGTGCGGCATCCTCGGCAATTTCCGATACATAGTCGGTAATACCGTTTTCATAGAAATATTCAAAAGTCTCAAACTGTGTTTTATTGAGCTGATTTTTAAGAATGAATTTAATACCCGAGTTTACAATAGCCTGACGCTTGATTATATCCTGATAATATTCCAGCGGAACAGCAATATCCGTAAACACCTTAAGGTCGGGACGCCATTTGATACGGGAGCCTGTGTCTCTCTTTGAATAAGGCTCCTTCTCCATCTGTCCGACGAGCTTACCCTTCTTGAAATTAAGCTTATAGCAGAAGCCGTCACGGTGGATTTCAGCCTCCATAAACTCTGAAGCAAACTGAGTTGCACAAAGTCCGAGGCCGTTAAGACCGAGAGAATAGCCGTAGCTGTTATCTCCGCCCTTTGAATACTTACCGCCCGCATAGAGCGTGCAGAAAACGAGCTCCCAATTAAATTTCTTTTCCTTTGTATTATAGTCAACGGGAATTCCTCGACCAAAATCCTGAACTTCAACGGAATGGTCAAGGTAACGGGTAACAACAATTTTATCTCCAAAGCCTTCTCTGGCTTCATCTATGGAGTTTGACAAAATTTCAAAAACGGAATGCTGACATCCTTCAATATCATCAGAGCCGAAAATAACCGCAGGACGCTTGCGCACCTGGTCAGGCCCTTTGAGAGAAACTATGTCATCATTGCCGTAGCTTGCTTTTTTTGCCATAACTACACTCCTTTATTTCTTCATTAAGATAGCATCCGACCTGAGTTCAAGTCGGCTACAGAAAATACCATTTTATATTCTACACTATATCTTGTGGTTTAGTCAAGTTTTTTATGGAATTGAAAGTGGTTACAGTCCCGTTTAACGGATTCGTCCACGGTCAACGGCGGATTGCGAAAAAACTGCCGTTATCTTTATTTTTATTCAATATTGTAAAAACAAAATTTTATGATATAATATTTTTATCTTTCAAAAGGAGGGTTTTTATGGCTGACAAATCAACGGCTATGAAAAAATATATGAAGAAGTCAGAGATTGCCACATTCGGCATCGGTCTTTTCGGCGTTGCCCTTATGACCGGATGGATGCCCGATTACACGGCAACATATTTTGCTGACTTCGCTTTCAAAGGTAAAGGCTTCGACAGCGGTACAATGTCCGATATGATCTCGATGGTTTTCCTCGTTGCTGGTATCGTCGGCGCAGTGTGCGAGCTTGTTATCGGTTATCTCGTCGATAACACAAGAACAAAGCTCGGTAAGGTTAAGCCCTGGATAGGTTTCGGCGTCATCCCGCTTGCAATTATCTCGCTTCTTGTTTTCGTTGCGCCGAACACAAACAGCCAGACTCTCGCTATTATCTGGATGTTTGTTATTTATTCGCTTTACACTGCATTCAGTTGTGCGGTTGAAAGTCCGAGCAACTGTTTCGGCTCCCTCTGCTCGCCTAACCCGTCTGAAAGGTCTACTGCAATTTCAATTGCAAGCTTCCTTCGTTCAGTCGGTCAGAGCGGCGGTATGGTCGTTATCCTCGTTGTCGGTCTTATTATGAAAGCCGCAATGGGAGAACAGCAGTACAAAAACGCAGAAGCTCAGGGTCTCGACCTTCTTATTTCAACTGCGGTCTGTGCGCTCGGTCTTATTCTTTTCGTTATGATTTTCTTTACGAACAATCAAGAAAGAGTTCCTTTCACTCAGGAAAAAGTTTCTCTTAAGGATGCCGTTAAGGTCGTGTTTACTCACAAGAACCTTCTTATGGTTTCTCTTACGAAGCTCGCAGGCTTCGGCAGAGGAGTTTACGGAACCGTTTCTCTCTACATAGCGATCTACCTTCTCGGCTCAAAGGATCTCAAGCTTGCTCTTCTGCTCCCGATGGGTATCGGAACAGCGGTCGGCACACTTCTTGTAAACCTCGTTCTCAAAAAATTTTCAACGAAAAAGACATTTATTCTGTTCTGCTTCTACGGAGCTTCCTCACTTTCTATTCTTTTCCTTGTTTCTAAGGGAATCGGCTTTAATGACGGCCTCATCATCCCCTTCCTCATTCTTAATTTCTTCTGCGGTCTTCAGCACGGCAACACAAATGTTACGCCGAACATTATGATAGCTGACTGCGTTGACGAAATTGAATACAAGACCGGAAAAAGGCAGGAAGGTCTTGCGTACGCAGGCTATGGACTTTTCTCAAAAGTTGCCTCAGCTTTTACAAAAGCTCTCGGCCCGTGGCTTCTTTACACTTGGTCAGGCTACCTTGCTTCGACCGATGCTAATGTTGCATACGCAGAGCAAGCTGACGGAACTCTTGATAAAATCCTTATGATTTACACAATCATTCCCGCTATTTTCGTTGTGCTTCAGGCTGTTCCCATTTTCTTCTACGATATGGTCGGCGAAAAGAAGGATATGATAACAAAAGCTCTTATTGAGCGACGCGAGCAGAATGCCGCTGAAGAAAATTAAGGAGGCGATATTATGGCAAAAGCTAAAAAAGGTTTCAACGCTAAATTATATGCCGTAATCGTTTTCTTCCTCGTTGCGGCAATACTTGCAAGCATAACGGTTATTACTTTCAAAAACAGATACATAGGCTTTGACCCGGAAAAGGTTGCTGTCGCTTATGTCGAGAGCATCGTAACCCGTGGTGACGGCTACAACGCCTATAAAAACGCTCTCGTCAGCAAAAACTATAAATACGGTGATTACATCCGTGAGTATTATATGTACCCCGTGATTTATGCTGAGTGCAATTATAAACCCGGTGACGATACAGACACCCTCAAGGGTTATAACGATGAAAGCTATATGTCCGATGCAACAAAGAATGACGACGGTACTCTTGCAGGCGCTGTTATCGACAGGATGTACCCCTACTATGTTGAGCTTATCGTTAAAAACAACGGATGGGATAATTACGATGTTATCTTCAAGAAGTATTTCCGTAAGCTCGCAGAAGTCCGTGAAAACACCTTCGGCGATAAATATCTGACGGATGAAATTATGTTCACTGCCCTTGAAGCAAATGTTGCTTCTTACGGCGAAGAGCTTACAGGTACAGACGAAGTTATCGACGAAAACACAAAGCTTAAAATAAGTGAGAAGAAGCTCGGTCTCTACGAAGAAAAATTCGGCGAAGATTACCGTATTACCTGCGAAGTTGTAAAAAACACTCCTTGCGAAAGCCTTGAAGGATATAAAAAATCGCTCAACAAAGAAGCTCTTGAAACCTACAAAATTTCTGTTGACGAAATAAACGAAGCCGTTGCTGTTGTCATCGAAATCAAGGCAAACGGCGAAAAAATCGGAAGCGTCAGCGTAAATGTTGTAAAAATCGGCGGCACCTGGTATGTTGAAACATTCAACACAAAAACCGCTGACCTTTATAACATCGCTCCTGTCGAAATAAAAAATCCTTACGCTGATTTACCGCGACCAAAAAACAAATAATCACGAAACCTATGGCGGCCTTCCCGTCATAGGTTTTTATTTGGCAAAAAGCACTGAGCTATTGTTTATCCTTAAACTTTATGCTATAATTTTATACATTCTTCTTGAGGAGTTGAAAATATGTCCGAGCTTAGAGGCTACATCGAAAGAATTTTTGAAAACAAGGTTCAGAAGCTTGTTATAAGCAAACCAGTGTCAAAACAATCTGAATTCAAAAAAATCACGGTAAACCTTATGCCGAAATTCTATCAGATTGCAAAATATACAGAAAAACAGGTTTTCCACGAAAATGTCACAGCCGATAAAATTGCAGAGCGATGCTTCGAGATTACGGATGGCACTTTTCTTCAGCTCAACGCATGGAGCGACGAAAAAGAGACATATATAACAATCTCCAAAAAAGGTAAGATTTTTTTCAAAGAAAAGAAAGTTTCCACATCGGGTTCACTCCCTGCTACAGTTGAGCATAACAGAAAGAAACAATATATTCTTTCTGAAGGTGAGGTTATTGAACCTTTGGTTGATATGGGTATTTTCACAAAAGAAGGCAAAGTCGTTCAGTCTATGTATGACAAATATAAGCAAATCAACCGCTTCATCGAGATAATTGACGACTCTATCCGTCAGCAGGATTATAAGAAGCTTAACATCATTGATTTCGGTTGCGGTAAATCTTATCTCACTTTCATCGTTTACTATTACCTGACAGAAATCAAAAAAATTGATGCAACAATCATCGGCCTCGACCTCAAAAAAGATGTTATTGAAAAATGCAACAAGGCTTCTGAAAAATACGGTTATAAAAACCTCCGCTTTGAGCTCGGAGATATCAACGGCTACAAGTGCCCGTTCGATGTTGATATGGTCATTACCCTACACGCTTGTGACACGGCAACGGATTTTGCGCTTTACAACGCAATCAACTGGGGTGCAAAGATGATTTTCTCCGTCCCCTGCTGTCAGCACGAGCTCAACGCTCAGATTGAAACGGACAACCTTTCAATCCTCACCCGCTACGGCATTATTCAGGAAAGGTTTTCAGCACTTCTGACCGATTCAATAAGAGGAAATCTGCTTGAATACTGCGGATATAAAACGCAATTGCTTGAATTCATAGACTTTGCGCACACACCTAAAAATATTCTTATTCGTGCTACCTTAAAACAAAACCCATCAAAAGCTTCAAAAGAAAAAGCTCTCTGCGAGGTGCAGAAAGCTATCGATGAATTCAATGTCGGCCCGACACTTTATAAATTACTCATTAAATAACAGTAAACGCGACAGGATTTCCTGCCGCGTTTTTGTTACATTTTATCCTTATACTGATATGCTCTTACATAGTCAACAACGAAATCTGCCGAAAGTTCATCATTTTCCGTAATATCTCCTGCCCATGATTCCGGGTCAGGCTGACCGTTTGAACCGCCGATTTCAACAGAGAGAATAAGATATTCAGGGCTCTGTGAAATACCGAAATCTGTTCTTGCCGTTTCTTTGCCGTTGATATAGAAAATGTATTCGTTCTCATTCCATTCAAGACCATAGGTATTGTACTCCTCATACGGATTGTTTGCTTCATAAATACCCATTTTACCGCTTACCATATCAGCACCGTAACCGTCATAGTAAACATTTGAAGAAACATAATTATGGAAAAGGTTCTTGTGATAATAAGGAGATTCGTAAATGTCGATTTCTGCTCCGTCCGCAGGTGAACCGTCAACATTTTCCATTCCTCTTGAATTCATCCAGAATGCTGACCAGAGACCCGCACCCTTCGGGAGGATACAACGGACTTCAAAATAACCGTAGGTCTGTTCATGCAGATCGCGTGTATACATCATATAGCTATAATAGCCTGCAGGACCTTCACCCGTACCCTCTTCAAGGTATTTTGCATAAATATGAAGGTTGCCATCCTTAACCTCAGCGAGATCGGAATGAATATATCCGCCCTTACGCATAACAGCTTTTGTTGCACCGCCGTAAACACCTTTCCATCTTTCAGAGTCAATTGCGTCACCGTCAAATTCATCGCTCCATACAAGCTCGAACTCATCAAGATTAATTTTTTTCTTTCCGAAGCCGAGACCCGTAAGGTTGGTTATCATACCTGAAATCGTCATTATGATTGCCATAACAAAAGCCATTACCGTCTGCATAAACAACTCTCCTCAAATTTTAATCAAACTTATTAATCGCCGAGTAAGCCGTAGTATCTGCCCATCCAATAAGGAAGGAGGAAAACATACGGCATTGATGCGCTGAGTGCGTTTGCGCCTGCTGTGCCGGGGAGCGTACTCGTTCTGTTTGTTCTCTTTGTATTGATTTCAACAAATTCTTCTGCACCTGAATCGCAGATAAACTGATTTCCGTCATAGTTAACAAGAAGCCTTGACCAATACTCAACGGGATATTTGAGCTGAGCCGGTACACCTGTTCCCTCCTGCTCTGTATCCCATACGATATCTTTTCTGTAGCTGTTATAAACAGGCCATCTTACAAAGTCCAAATTCATTTCGGAAAGCGACTTTGCAGCCTCTTCGATATCGCAGTAATTGTTTGTCAATGCACCGTAAACGATATTAAAAAACGGTGAGCGCTCAACTCTTTCGTATGCCCAATGGTGAGTAAGACCCATTTTATATATTTCCTTCTGAGCGTCGTTATCAGTGTAAACAATAAGAGGATAGATGTTGATAAAATCAAGCTGGTCATCAATATGAGCAACATGACCGTCCTCGCATTTATACTGGATGCAATTCATTGCATAATGATGCTTTTTGATGAGCATATCGTAAACCTTTTCGTACTTCTCATCGCCTGTAACATGATATGTAGTCTTGAGGAAGGAAAGAATCTCAAGAGAGTTTGTTCCTCTTTCGTAGTACCATCTGTCATCATTATTAAGAAGGTCGGGCTCCCAGTTTGCCCAGGTTGTCGGGATACCGTCAACATCCGTAAGGTGGAAGTTATTGTCAATGATATGATCCGTAATCTTCTTTACGACCTCTGCAATCTTTTTCTTTTCTTCATCATCTGCAACGAGGTCAAAATAGATGCCGTATGCAAAATAATGACCCGTCATTTCGTCGCTTGATGTTTCGCCGAGCCATTCGCAATCAGGATTATCCTCGCAAGCGTGCCACTCTTCGCGGTTGCCGTCTCCGAAGTTTTCTTCATTCGAATATCTTGTTGCTCTTGCAGTAAAGCCTTCTCTGCCCGTAACCTCCGTAAGCTTGATCATAGCTTCAACTGCACGCTTCGCATT
The DNA here is from genome assembly GCA_017942105.1 of Clostridia bacterium. GTDB lineage: Bacteria > Bacillota > Clostridia > Oscillospirales > Acutalibacteraceae > CAG-488. The sequence goes on from JAGAVE010000064.1 coordinate 18,893, forward strand.
CTTCTTTGCCTGCTCATCGCCCGTCACCTTATAGCGGAAACACTGGCTTGCACAGTATAGACCCGTAAAAAGTCCGTCATTGTCTGAATTCGGAAGCCATCCCGAATCAAGGTCGCCGTATTTACGAAGCTTTCTGTCAACCTGATAGCCTTCATTTCTTGTAAAATACTTTTCGTCAAGCTCGTCAATAAGACCTGCCTTTTCAGCAAGAGTCATAGCCTTTGCAGTGATAAGGCTGATACCTCTCGGAGTTACGGCGGCGATTGTTCCGTTGTCTGAAACTGTAATCTTTGTTACCGTCGGATGAAGAAGCCATGCGCCGTAGGAATAATAAGAGATTTTACCTTCAATGAGAGTGATGATTCCCGTTGTTGTAGCAAAATACTTCTTGCCGTCAGCGGCAAAAAACATATCCTTTATCTCACCGTCGGGAACAGAATAGAACTCATTACCGTTAAGCCAGTAATTTCTGCCGTCATAAATATTAAGACCTTCATCTGCGCCTACCCAAAGATGACCGAGAGCATCGAGAGCTATACAGTTGATTTTTTTGCTTAGAACACCTGTCACATCAGGAAGAAGCTCTGCCCAATGGCGGCGTTTACCCTTCATTGACAAAAGTCCCTCAACCGTTGAGCCGACGAAAACAGTCTCTGCATACTTTGCTTTATTATCAAGAGCCGCAAGGCAGATAGTCTGCTCAGCAACATCCATAATTCTGACAAATTCGTCATCACGGCGATAAAGGCCATCCTCAGTGATAAGCCAGAAAGAACCGTCAAGAGCAACGGAAATATCAACAACGGGAGAGTCAAATTCGCAAATTTTCTTTGCTTTTCCCTTTTTGATTTCAGCAAGCGAATTTCCGATTGCCGCGTAGAGCTTTCCGTTTCTTGCAAAAAGATTTGAAGCCTTTATCGGAAGAAGCTTAGCTTTTCCGTCTGCATATTCAACCACGCCTTCATGCTGAGCAATATAGAGCGTTTCGCCCTCAAATGCCACTGCAAGGACATTTTCAACATCAACGCCGTTTTCAGCCGTGATAAAAACTTTATCGCGCTGTATAAATTCTCCAAGATAAAAAGTTGGTTTTTTCATAAACATTTTCCTTTACTGAAAATTCGGCAAATTTTACCGTGTGTGTTTTCAGTATAACATATCACCACTTGTTTGTCGATAGCCGTTTTTTCGAATTTCGCTTGATTTTATATAAAGAAGTGATACAATAAAACCAATAAAAGCAAAGGATTGATACGATGAAAAAACTTCTTTCCGCTTCTGTTATGTGTGCAGACCTGCTCCATCTTGAAAAATCAATAAGAGAGCTTGAAAGAGCAGGAATCGACCTGCTTCATCTCGATGTTATGGACGGCTGTTATGTCCCTAATATCACTCTCGGCTTTGATATGATAAACGCCATTAAAGAAATTACAGACATCCCTCTTGATGTGCATATGATGGTAAACGAGCCTGCGAAATTTATCGATATGATGAATCTCGGTAAGGAAGATTATCTCTGCATTCATTACGAAAGCGACATTCACGCACAGAGAACACTTGCAAAAATCCGTGATAAAGGTATTAAAACCGGACTTGCTCTCAACCCCCAGACCCCCGTCTGTTGCTATGAAAACCTTACGGATTATATAGATATGGCTCTCGTTATGACGGTCAGCCCGGGATTTGCAGGGCAGAAAATTTTCTCCGGTGCAAAGGAAAAGGTTTTAAAAACAAGAGAGCTTCTTGACAAGCTCGGCAGACACGATATTCCGATTGAGGTTGACGGAAACATCAGCCCTGCAAACGGAGCGATGCTGAGCAAGGCCGGCGCTGAGATTTTCGTGCTTGGAACAAGCAGTCTTTTCATCAAGGACAAGGATATGAAAGAATCAGCAGAGAGCTTCAGAGCCGTTCTTTAAGGAGGAGCTTTTATGTATAAAGACATCCGTGCCGCAGTTGTCGGCAGTATCAATATGGATATAATTCTCAATATGCAAAAGGTCCCCGAAATCGGGGAAAATGTACTCGGCACGAGCTACGGCTATGCCTGCGGCGGCAAGGGTGCAAACCAGGCTACAGGGCTTGCCAGGCTCGGAGCGCAGACAAAAATGATCGGCAAGGTTGCAGACGACGCAAACGGCAGAAAGCTCATTGAAAACCTCCGCAATAACAATATTGATTCATCCTTCGTTTCAACCGACGGTACTCAAACGGGAATGGCGGCTATCATCATTGACGGTGAAGGTCGAAATCGTATCATAGTCTATGAAGGCTCAAACGCAGAAATGGACCCTCAGAAAAGTGCAGATGCAATAGATGACGAAACAGATATCCTCCTCGTTCAGTTTGAAACGAGCGAAGATGTTGTCGTAAAATGTGTCAACAAAGCTGTCAGCAAAGGAATTCTTACAGTCATTGATTGCGGTCCTGCGAAGAATTTCAATCTTGAAAGAATGCCCGGTGCAACGATTATCTCCCCAAACGAAAACGAGACTGAAGCTCTTTCGGGAATCTTCCCCTCGGATGAAGATACTATCCTTGAGGCTTCGAAAATAATAATGAAACGAAGCAAGGCGCAATATGTTGTTTTAAAGCTCGGTTCAAGAGGATGCAGCATATGGGACGGTAAAAATCTAAATATTATCCCTGCATATAAGAGCAATGTCGTTGACACAACCGCCGCCGGCGATTGTTTTACCGCCGCTCTCGCTCTCGAATATAAGAAAAGCGGAGATATTTTTGCTGCCTGCGATATGGCAAACAAAGCAGGCGCAATTGCCGTCAGCAGAATGGGCGCAGAAAGTTCAATGCCTACGGCTGACGACCTGATAAATTTCAAAGAATAGAAAAAACGGACTGCACTGTGTGAACTGCTCCAAATTGTACGGACAGTACAAAAAAACACCCCTATGGTGTTAAATATTAAATTTTAAGCAACAAACTGATTTCGTTTTTCAAGCGGAGTCAGTTTTGTTTTTAGTTGAATTCTTTCGTTATTGTAGAAATGAATGTATTCACTTATGAGGATGCGAGCATCCTCATAAGTTCGCAACTTTGTTCGATAGATACATTCTGTTTTCAGGATTGAAAAGAAATTTTCAGCCATAGCATTATCATACGGGTTTCCGCGTCTTGACATTGAAGGCGTTATGCCGTAAGATTGTGTTAGGTTAAAATATGCTTGCGATGTATATTGAAACCCTTGGTCACTGTGGAGCTGCAACTCTGCAGTGACTTTTTCTTTTCTCTTAGCAGCTCTGATTGTACTTAATACAAGATTTACGTTTTGCTCTGTTCCGGTCTTGTATGCAACGATACTGTTATCATACAAATCTCTGATTACTGAAAGATACAATGTTCCTTGTTGTGTTTTTATGTATGAAATATCTGTCACCCATTTTTGATTTGGTCTATCAGCATTAAAATCTCTATCAAGAAGATTATCGTATTTGTGCAACACATTACTGTAATTATGATATTTCTTTCTTCTAACCTCTGATAACAAGTTGTATTTCTGCATAACCCTTAACACTGTTTTGGGATTATGGTGTATTCCTTGTCTTTCAAGCCATATATGAACCCTTCGATAACCATAAGTTTTACCATGCTTTTCCTGACACTCTTTTATCTTCTCAGCTAACGGTAAATCTTTTGCAGGTATATCTATTCTTTTAACATAGTCATAATAACCGCTTCTTGATACATTGAAGAACCGACACATTTCACTTATTGAATATTTATTCTTGTGACGATAGATAACCATAAATTTTACGCTTGTTCTCACTTCCTTTCTGTGAGCGAGAGAAAATCCCGCATCAGTTCATTCTCCATTTCCAATGTTTTGATTTTACTGTCTTTTCGGGCGATTATGTAACGTAGTTCCGCTACTTTATCTTCTTCTCTTACAACATAATCTTTCGGTGGTCTGCCTTTCTTCTTTAGCTCTATCCCTGCTGATACTCGCCTTTGATTTTCATTATGTCTGCTGATAAAGTTATGTACTTGTTCATATGTAAATCCATATTTCTTGCCAATTTCTCGCAATGTCAATCCTTGCTCTTTTAATTCCAATATTTCTTTTTCGTATTCTTTTATGTGTCTGTAACTTCTGGGCATAAAATTTCCTCCTATGATAGTTTTATTCTACCATAGGAGGGTTCTTTTTTCTATTGTCCGTTTTTACTGGACTTGTGCA
>JAGAVE010000065.1 GCA_017942105.1 Clostridia bacterium
ATTTTTATTTTCATCCCTCTTGCTACAACAGCATCATTGACGCAATGGCAGGTTCTGACAATTTCACCGTCAGGTTTGCAGACATCGGCTCTGAGCATCATTCGTCTGTCGTTCTCATAATCACCGTCTATAAGCTTTTTAAGCATATCGAGCTCTGACGGCTCCAGTCCAGCCATAAAAGCAATTCTGCCGGCATTAATACCAAGGATAGGTTTACCAGCTTTGGCAGCATGAATAAATGTACCATCACCGCCAACAGCTATAATGACATCACATTCAACGATCATATCCGTATACGGCAAATAACGGGCTCCTGTTTCTTTAAAATATTCTTTATCTTCTTCTCTGACTATGTAATCGGCATTAAGCTTATCAAGGGCTTTGCAAACATCAAGAGTAATTCGCAATGCGTTTTTTCTTGTCAGATTCGGGAGTAAAGCAATTACCATATTCTCACCTTCTTATAGGTCCAATGCGGAATGTGAGCGTTCGACGAGCTCAGAAGCAGATATATCGCAGACAAACTCCGGATTATCACTTTTAACAATATGCATAAGGTACTCAATATTCCCCTCCGGGCCTTTAATTGGTGAAAAATCCAGATTTTTCAAAACAAAACCTGCCTCAACAGCAAATTGTGTTATACCCTGAACTACTTCGGTATGAACATCCGGATCGCGTACAACACCTTTTTTGCCGATTTTTTCTTTCCCCGCTTCAAACTGTGGCTTGATAAGGCAGACAGCTTCACCGTCCGTTTTAAGAAGCTCTCGAAGGACAGGAAGAATAATCTTCAGCGAAATAAATGAAACATCAACACTCGCAAAGTCGATTTCCTCAGGCACCTGCTCATGAGTAACATATCTAAAATTCGTTCGTTCCATATTAACTACTCTTTCATCAGTCCTGAGCTTCCAAGCAAGCTGACCGTATCCAACATCAATGGCATAAACTTTTTTTGCGCCGTAAGTAAGCATACAATCAGTAAAACCACCAGTCGAAGCACCAATATCCATACAGACACAACCGTTCAGATCGATACAAAAATTCTGAGCGGCTTTCTGCAATTTAAGACCACCACGGCTGACAAAAGGATTTTGATTGCCGCGCACATCAATTACATCGGTCTCTTTTATACTTGCGCCGGCCTTTAACTCCTTATTGCCGTTGACATATACCTGCCCTGCCATTATTAGTGCCTTAGCTTTTTCACGCGAAGAAGCAAGTCCTCTTTCCGCAACAGCAAGATCAAGTCTTTGTTTTTCAGCCACTTTATCATGTCACCTCAATTTAATTTCACTGATTTTTTCAACAATACTCTGACAATCAAACTTATACATTTTCATAAGTTCGGGAACCTTAGCTTGTTTAACAAAGCAATCGTCAACCGCAATTATATCATAAGTTCCTTTATAGCCGTTTTGCAGAAGAAGAGCTGCAAATTTTTCTGCTATTCCTCCGCTTCTGACACCTTCTTCATAGAAAAAGATGTTTTTAGAACCAATAACTGCCTCAACAGCAGCGCCATCAATAGGTTTAATTCTGTTAAGCTTTAGAATTTTAACTTTGATATTTTTCTTAAGCAGAATGTTTGCTGCTTTTGCAGCTTCGCTGAACAGCCTTCCGTAAGTAACAATAACCGTTTCAGCCCACGCGTGACCATACAAATCGAAAGTTCCGTATGACGGGACAAAATCAGCAGGAAGCTCCGGTTCAGCTCCTCTTGGATATCGCACAGCAACTACATCACTGTCCTTGTAAAAAGCGTTACCAAAGGCTGCTTTCATCTCATCGTAGGTTGTCGGAGAATATACAGTGACTTTCGGAATGCTTTGGAGAAAAGCAACATCATACAGGCCGTTATGGGTTTCTCCGTCATCGCCGACAAATCCGGCTCTATCGATAGCCAAAACCATTTTTTGATCCTGCAAAGCTCCGTCATGAATAATCTCATCATAACAACGCTGTAAAAAGGTTGAATAAACAGCAAAAACAGGCAACAACCCACCTTTTGAAAGACCTGAAGCAAATGTTACTGCGTGCTCCTCAGCAATTCCAACATCGAAGAAACGATCAGAGTGTTTCTCAGAAAACTCAGTAAGACCCGTTCCCAGGCTCATTGCTGCAGTTATAACCGAAATTCTGTTATCCCTGTCTGCCATAGTACACATAAGCTTACCGAATTCATTACAAAAAGTCGTATCTGTCGTAACAAACTCACCTGTAGTAATATCAAAATTCGATATTCCGTGAAACGAGCTGGGATCCTTCTCTGCAAAATCATATCCTTTTCCCTTGATTGTATTAACATGCAAAACAACAGGAGCTTTTATCTCCTTAGCTGCACTGAGCGCCTCGGAAAGCTGGTCGATATCGTGTCCGTCAACCGGACCCATATATCTAAATCCGAGTTTTTCAAATATCGTACTTTCATAAAGAAAATTCTTAACGGTCGTTTTGATTTTAAAAAGACCGTTAGCTATTTTAAATCCGAAAAACGGTATCTTACACAGCAAATGCTCCAGCAAAGCCTTCATACTTACATAACGCTTTTTGGAACGGATTCTCGCAAGATGCTTGGCAAGAGAACCGACATTAGGCGAAATAGACATCTCATTGTCATTGAGTATAACAATAAGGTTCGTTTTGGAACGGCCTGCATTATTAAGAGCTTCGTATACCAGACCGCCTGTAAAAGAACCGTCACCTATCACTGCGACCGTATACGAATCATCATTATTGATTTTTTTTGCCTGTGCGATGCCAAAAGCCGAAGAAACGGATGTTCCGCTATGTCCGCTATAAAAAACATCGTGTTGGCTTTCGTTCGGGTGGCAAAAACCGGAAATACCGTCCTTTTGACGGATCGTATCAAAATCTTCAAACCGACCTGTAATCAGCTTATGAGTATAAGCCTGATGTCCGACATCCCAAACTATTTTATCTTTGGGCGAATCAAAAACTTTATGAATAGCAAGGGTAAGCTCAACCACCCCGAGATTTGATGCAAGATGGCCGCCGTTTTTTGATATCGTTTGTATTAGTTTCTTTCTGATTTCTGCGGAAAGTTCGATGAGCTCTTTGTCGTCAAGTTTTTTTATATCATCAGGTGATTTTATATTACTGAGATATTTAAAATCGTTTTCCATTAAATCACTTCCGAATACATCGAATTCTTAATTCTTTCGTTTTTCCATTTTATCTGCAAAATCCCTAAGTGCAGTTGAATCAGCATCAAACTTATTCAGCACCGTCTTTGCTTCATCAGTAAGCCTGGAGACGACACGAGCCGACTCTTCCAGACCAACAAGAGAAACATAAGTGCATTTCTCGTTTTCTTCATCACTGCCGACCGGTTTACCAAGCGTTGCTGAATCACTTGTAACATCAAGGATATCATCAACAATTTGAAAAGCAAGACCAATATTATGTGCATAAACGGTAGCATACGGGATTTTAGAAATTGCTCCTGCGGCGATACATCCAATAACACAAGCTGCTCTTATAAGCTCACCGGTTTTTTGATTATACATTTTAACAACTTCTTCAACTTTAACCTGTTTGCCCTCATTTTGGAGGTCAACAACCTGCCCTCCGACCATTCCGGCCCAACCTGAAGCAACGGCAAGCTCTTTTGTCGCCATGACAACAAGTTCAGAAGGAATTTCGGCCTTTAAAGCCGTTTCAAAAGCAAGCGTAAGCAAAGCGTCACCCGCAAGCAAAGCATATTCATATCCGAATTTTATATGACAAGACGGCTTGCCGCGCCTGAAATCATCATCATCCATACAAGGCAAATCATCATGAATGAGCGAATAAGTATGAATCATTTCAAGAGCGCATGCTAAAGGCATAGCTTTATTGATATCGCCTGAGCACAATTCACAAAATGCTAACAGCAAAGACGGGCGCACCCTTTTTCCGCCGTTTTCAATGCTGTACCTCATTGCCTGCGAAACAATATCGTCTGCTTCAGGAAGATATTGTTTCAGGGCATCATTAATCATATCAATATATTTTTCCAATCTAAACACCCACTACTCAGACTTTGAAAGCTCGGTAACCCTGAGCTTTGCTTTTTCAAGATATCCATTACAAAGAACTGCAAGCTTTGTACTTTCTTCAAAAAGCTTTATTGACTCATCAAGCGGAAGACTTCCGTCATTTAACTTTTCAACAATTTCTTCAAGGCGAGCAATCGCTTCTTCATATGTCATTTTACTTGCCAATTAAAGCACCTCACAATCTTTTTCACCATCAGAAAACTTAACGCTTATCCTATCCCCTGATTTTACAGCTTTAACGCTGTTTATTATCACACCGTTTTTCATAGCAATCGAATATCCTCTGCCGAGCACCTTAATAGGACTCAAGGAATCGAGCTTTGCACAAGCAACAGAAAAACGATTGCCTTCAAAAGTCAATTTATTTTTAATATTATTGAGCGCATCATTATATAACAGAGAAACCGTATTCATTTTCTCATCAATAACATTGGTCGGATTCAGCAAATCCAACTTATCTTGAAGCAGTACAAGCCTACTCAACTCATTATCAATGCGCTTATCCAGAACATTCTTTGCTAAAGCAATGGCGCCAAAGATAAAAGTAATATCATCTCTTATATCAGGAACAGCCAATTCCGCTGCAGCAGAAGGCGTAGGCGCCCTGAGATCTGCAACAAAATCGCAGATAGTAAAATCAGTTTCATGGCCAACAGCAGAAATTACAGGGATTTCACTTCTGAAAACAGCACGCGCAACCATCTCTTCATTGAACGCCCATAAATCCTCGATTGAGCCGCCGCCTCTGCCAACTATCATAACATCAACATCGTTACGGCAATTAAGATAATCAATTGCTTCTGCGATCTGCGGTGCAGCATTAACACCTTGGACCTCGACAGGTACAAGAACGATTTCAGCCAAAGGATATCTTCTTGAAACAACATTTTTGATATCCTGAATAACTGCGCCGGTTGCAGATGTCACGACGCCGATCCGTCTGCATCGTACAGGTATTTTCTTTTTATGGCACTCATTAAAAAGTCCTTCAGAAGCGAGCTTATTTTTCAACTGTTCAAAAGCGAGATTCAACGCTCCGATGCCGTCCGGTTGCATATCTTCAATATAAAGCTGATACTGTCCGTCACGGTCATACAGCGATACTCTTCCGCGAACTATAACTCCCATACCGTTCTCAGGCAAAAACCTAAGTCTCTGATTAGCCGATTTAAACATAACAGCTTTAATGCAAGAGCTTTCATCCTTAAGCGTCATATAAAAATGTCCGGTACGGTAGTGGTTGGTAAAATTTGATATTTCACCGACAACAAAAACATTTCTCAGAAAAATATCGCCTTCGAGAATTGATTTAACATAAGTATTAAGTTGTGTAACACTAAAAACGGTATGCTCAATCATTTATTATTTCTCCATTGAAGCTAAAATTGCAATACCGGCAGCATTATCGGAAGAAAAAACCGGCTCAGCAAAAAAAGCACCGTATTTTTCAGTAAAATATTTTCTAATTATACTATTTGACATAACACCGCCCGAAAACAAAACCGGCATATTGCCATAAATCTCAAGAGCATTGTTCATCATTTTTTCCAGTGCAGTGATTATATAATCGATACAATAACGGCAAATATCCTCTTTTTTCTCACCGTTATTTAACATATTTTTACACTTATTCTCAACACCTGACAAATTACAATTGCCGTTGTTGAGTTTTATATTTATTCTAAATTTTTTATCACTATTTGAAGCGAGCTCATCAACATACCTTCCTGCAGGAAAAGGATAACCCAACATCACACCGACGCGATCAACCGCCTGCCCCGCCTTAAGATCAAGAGAGCATGCTATCAGCTCAGTATCAAGCTTATCTTTAACAAGAAGAAGCTGTGTTGTACCGCCTGATACATGAAAAGCTAAAAAAGTTTCACCATAAAGCTCACGCTTTCTCGCAGAATATAACGCAGCCATAATATGACCTTGCTGATGTGAAAATTTATGCAATTCGATTTTAGTCGCAGAAGCCACAGCGGTTGCCGCACTGACACCGGCTAAAAAACATGGCATATACGAGCCCTCCTGCCTTACAGGAACCTCAGAAACGCCGACGCCTGAAAGCTTTCCGTCAAAATCATAAAACAATTCATCAAACAACAAGGGCAGCTGAACCGTATGATGAAAAACAGCATCACTCTGCCTTAAACCCAGTTCACCATCTTTTACCGGCAAGAGCATTTTCTTCTGAATCACAGTATCTGTCTGCGAATCATAAATAGCGCAAGAGGTCGTATAGTTACTTGTATCAATACCCAAATAATAAGCCATATTTACGCCTCTAAGCTTCGTGCAACTGAACCTAAAACGCCGTTCACAAAAGATTTATCTTCATCTGAACCGTAAATCTTGCATATCTCAACAGCTTCATTGATAGAAACACCAACAGGGATATCATCCATAAACATCATTTCTGCAATTGCCATTCTGAGAAGAGCAAGGCTGACTTTAGATATTCTTGATTTGCTCCATCCTTTGAGATTCTTCTCTATTTCTGCATCAATCTCAGCGATGCCGTCATCAGCAGCATTTAGAAGCTTTACCATAAAAGCATCTTTTTCAATCACTTCAGATTCAACAGCAATCTGAATGATTTCATCAAAAGACATATCCTCATTGAATGATTTTTCAAAAAGAAGGATAAAAGCCTGTTCTCTAGATTTGCGTCTTTTTTCAGATATGGTACTCATTTTTTTCATCCTTTCAACAAATAAACCCTCTGTATGAATACAGAGGGCACACTTATCCTGATATTTACGCAAAAGCAACTGAATTTAAAGGTGCACTAACTGTATATATTCATACTTTAATGCATATTATATCACATTTTTTGAATACATCAACCTTTTAATTCAATTATTGTAATATTTTTTGCAGGAATTTTTGCTTGCTTCACAACAAGTTCCTTAATTTGCAAAGAAATATTTTGCGTTAAAACTCCTTTTTCAACAATTATCTGACAAACCTCATCGTCAGAAATAACAACGCAACTGCTTGAGATTTTTGCAGTAATAAGATTTTCAAGATCTGTTTCATTCTTAATATCGTCAGCAATAATCTGCAGTGATTCCGTAGCTTTCGCAACAGCGTCAGGTGATGACTGCGAATCCTTAACAATTGAATTTAAAGTTTCCTTGGCTTCATCACGAGCAGAATCGCGCTTCAATCTGAAATCAGCTAGAGTTTCAGGCGATTTAGCAGTCGTTGCAGAAACATATTGAGCATCGCCCAAATTTTCATCCTCAACAGTCCCTGTCGTCTTTTCATTTGACAGATTAGTTTGCACATCAGGCTGTGTGTAATACCAATTAACGAACACTGCCGCCCCCAAAGCTAAAGCAAGAGTAGCAGTTATAATTTGTTTTTTCTTTATTACCATAATCATTCCTCCGTTATGATTTCATTTTTGAAATGTTTACTCTGTTTGTGCTGATGCCCAAAACGGATGTAACTGCACCTGTTATCTCTTCTCTTACTGACGGTAAATCAGCACCCTGACAAACAACCGCGACGCCTCTCACCTTAGGCTGAGCGATCTTAAGCAACAGACCGTTGTCCGTTCCGTCAACATCCAAAAGTACATACTTGCGCTCCTCGTTCTCATTATCGGTATTGCTTTCGGTAGCATATATTTTTTCGTCTCCGCTCTCAACCGTGATCATAACCTGAACTTTACCTGCATCTTTTATGCTTTCAAGTAAAACCTTAAGCCTGTTTTCAAGTTCTTTTTCATATGAGTTAAAATTTACATTTTCATTAACTATTAAATCTTCTGTTACATTTTCGTCTTTGTCAGGTATAAATTCAGACAAAACGAGTAACGCTAACCCGACAATGCAAACCGATACAATCAAGAAAAGTTTTTTATCCGACCTGAGTCTTTCTGAAAACTTACTCAATCCACCACCTCTGTTTCAGCAATTATCCCATATTCTTTTTTTACGATTTCAAGAATCTCATCTTTGAATCCACTGTATTCATCATCTATTACGATATTAACTTTTTCAATCGATATTTTATCTTCCGTAAAATTCACATCAATTTGTACTTCCTTAACTTCAAACCCTTTTTCTTTAAGTAAAATCATCATTCTGTTTGCAATTTCAGTCTTAAAAGATGAAGCGATATATTCTTCGTAACAACTCGTATTGACCGTGTATGTCTCATATTCGAGCTCAACAGCATTTTCAGATTGAATTCCTGACACAAACGGTTTCACTATTACAGCTAACATTACTATTGATACAGCAATCTTCACCTGTTTCTCAACCGAGCCCGACGGAGAAAGAAGCAAAACAATTGTGCTGATAATCGAAACAAAAACAATCCCAAGCGCCCAATGTCTGATTGTATCCATATTAACCTGCCTTCAGAATCAAAATAAGAGATATTGAAATAATAAAAAGAACAGCAACAAAAACTATAACAACATTCAAAAGGACAAGCGATGAAGAAACCGATTTCAGCAGACTTACTATCCCTTTCAGCTCAAACATTTCAGCAATACCGGCTGAAAGCTTGAGTGAAAAAATCCAAAATACAAGTTGAATACAAGACGGAAGAACGATAAGTGCAATTAAACATAACCCAAACACGCCTATTGTACTTTTAGCAAGCATTATATTACCCAAAACACCGGAATAGGCTTCGCTGAGCGCGCCGCCTACAATTGGCACTGCTGAGCTTATAACAAGCTTAATACCTTTAGTTGCTAGAGTATCGGCAGTATTTGCCAAACCTGCCTTAAGACCTAAAAACGAAACAAAAAGAGTAGCTGAAAAAGAAAGTATAAATGTCACGGATTTCTTTATAATCTCCGTAATACCGGTTAAACTGAATTTAGGCATCAGACTGCTCGATATATCCAAAGCTAATATAACGCCGATAATAGGCACAATCGCTTTAGTCGCTACGGCAGATATTATCTGAGCGGCCGCAAAAGCAATTGATTGAAAAGATAGTGCAAGTGTAGGATTACCCGAAGCTGAAACAACTGCTGTTAAAACCGGCAGAAGCACAAGCATAAACTTTTCCGACACCGTGACTGACGCTACTGCAAATTTAATTACCGTTGAAATCGGATTGATAATGCTTATAACACAAAACAACACACCCGCAAGATTGATCACTGAATTAATTTTTGCTCCGTCCGGCATAAAGCTTTCACATACAGCAATAAGAATAATAATCGCAATCAACCTGACCGTCGCTTTAAGCGGCGATTCAATTGTGCCGGTTAAAAGATTACCAAGCAGTTTTATAATATCATCAGCACCAACATTAAAAACCGAATCAAAATCAATTTTATCAATACCAAGTTTTTGTAACAATTCCTTCACTTGTTCCGGTACACTTTCATACAGCTTTTCTTCTTCAAAAATGCCACTGTCTGTCGTATCAGTTTCAGCTGAAACATTTATTGTTAACAAAGCACAAAACATAAGCGCCGCGAAAACAGGTAATATTTTTTTCATCAACATACTCATATCATCTCAACAACCCGCTTGCAAGCCCGACAACTGTTTTCAATAACGAAAAACACAAAAGTAAAATTGTCAGCTTACCTGCAAATTCCACAATTACCGCAAGAACAGAATTTCCCGAATCCCTGCAGAGCTCTGCACCAATCTTTGTTATGAGTGCGATTCCCAAAACACGCATCAATAGATATGTATATTCATCGTAAACAACTCCACTTTCAGAAATTAATTCCGTTACCTCTCCGAGAAGCTGTTTAGCTCCGTCATAAGCAAGTGAAAATATCAACAGAATTGATGCAATTTGAAGAAAAGGAACTATTTCAGGCTTAAACTGCTTAAGAACAAGACAAAAAACAGTACACACAGCAGATACTAAAACAATTTTCAGAATATCCATATTCAGAAATCAACAAAAGCAGAAATCGTGCTTAACACATCAGATAATTCACCTAAAAGCATCGCAATAACCGCAACAACACCTGCCAAAACAGTGAGCAATGCATATTCATCACGCCCTGAACGGCTGAGTATCTGCTGTAATACCGCAACGATTATTCCAATTGCAGCTATTTTAATTACCAATTCCATAGTGCACCCTACAAAAATATAATTAATATTCCCAAACCCAGTAAAAAACCAAGCCCGCTTGCAAGCTTTGAATACTGTTCAAAATCTCTCTTTGCTTCGAAATGATTGATTCTTAACCGTTCCAGACACAGTTCGCAGTTAGATATCTGTCCTTGAGCGTCGGTAATTCCGAAGCTTTCACCAAAAGCTTCCATTATTTCAACATCCTTTTTTCTCATAAATCTCGTATTAATCTTTTCATTCAACGATTTCTTCCACGCCTGAGGAAATTCTTCACCCTCAGAAACCAAAATTAAACACGAAAATATAAATTTCAACTCTTTGAACTCCTCTTTTTTAGAAAGAAAACCAATCAACTCGTTTGAAGGTAATGCAATATAATTAATCTCATTACGAATTAACGCAATCATAACCTCACACTTTTCCAGCATACGAACTCTCATTTTTAAAACAAGGACTGCGTATTGTCCCAAAAGAGCGCAAGAAATTGCAATCATCGTAAGCGCCACCGTACGCATCAAGTATCTCCTTCGTCGTAACTATTTCAGAAATCTCCGTTTTCTTCTTCAAAAAAATAAAAAAATCAATTGAATTAAACTCAAGTAAAATTCTTACCTGCTTTTTCAGCAAGGCCTCTTCTTTCGTGCCACAGTGTATGCTCATCACAAACGCAACACCACTATTGATACCCTGAACAACAGCTTCAGCCTCCTCAACTGATCCAAGCTCATCAAAAACAATAACCTCCGGAGACAAAGTTCTGAGCGCAATCAGTGTTCCTTTTGCTTTAGGATAATTTGATAAAATATCAGTATTGAATCCAAGGTAATAATCTTTAAATTCCGAACGCTCATCGATAACTGATAATTTATAGCCCAAATCATCCGAAAGACACCTGCAAAAATCTTTCAGAAAGGTTGTTTTACCGCTTGAAGGTGGTCCGCATATTAAAATATTTTTCTTGTTCATTTTCATCAAATCCTTAGCTGATGAAGCAACTCCGTTACATTCAGACGCAAGTCGCACATTAAGACCACAAATATTTCTGACAGATGCAATTGAATTTTCATTGTTAACAGCAGTTCCGTAAACCCCTACACGGCATCCGTTTTCAATGGTTATAAACCCATTAACAATATTATTCGTCTGAGAATAAACAGAATAATTACACATCCGTTCAAATATTGCTTTCACTTCATTTTCATTAAACAGTAAAAGGTTGTTACTGAAAAATGGAGTAAGCCTGCCGGTTTTTGTAAAGAATAATTTGCCATCACTCATCAAAAGGACAACCGGTCGTTCTGACCTTATATTAATTTCAAAAAGCTCCGAAATGATTCTATCTTCAAGATTCAACAACGCTTCACTAAGAGTGGTCGGAAAATATTTTAAAATATGTTTCAGATTATCTTTTTTTCTTTTCAACATTTATATCACCACTACTTTTTATGAAAACTTGTCCCAATTTAGAACTTTTTTAAAAAAATAATACTAACTTTAACCACAATATATTGAAAGAAACACGATAATGTGATAATATATTGTGAGACTATTGTCTGAAAGGATGAGCGAATTGAGTTCAAAAACTAAAAAAGCCAAAATACGCAACGGAAAGCTTTCGCGTTTCGTTGATAATAATATATATGTTGCACTTGCATTTATATGTTCGACCGTATTGATGCTACTGGTATATTATTGCTATGAAATTATCCCCTTTGGCGGAAGAACCGTATTAAGAATGGATTTATTTCACCAATACGGTCCTCTTTTTGCCGAATTATACGATCGCATAACCGAGGGCAAGAGCCTCCTCTACTCCTGGACAACCGGCGGTGGCGGAAGCTTCATAGGTAACTATTTCAATTATCTTTCAAGCCCTATTGGTCTGATAATCGCTCTAATTGCGGGACACGAGAATATACCCGAAGCAGTCGGCACTATGGTTCTTATTAAAAATGCTCTCGCATCGATGACCTTCGCATATTATCTGAAAAAATCAACAAAGAAAAACGATTTTACAATCTCAGCATTCGGTGTGCTGTATTCTTTCTGCGGCTTCTTTATAGCATACTACTGGAATATAATGTGGATTGATGCTATGTATCTTCTGCCGCTGATTATTCTGGGAATTGAAAACATTATTAATGACAGAAAATGCAAGCTCTACATCGTTTCACTGGCAGTATCTTTTTTCTCAAACTACTATATGTCATATATGATATGCATATTCGCAGTCGTGTATTTCTTGGTTTATTTCATCAGTAAAAACAATCTTAAAGATGCTTATTCAGACATACCTACTCATCTTGATGACGAAGGAAATATCAGCTCATCACTTTTTAGCAAAATAATCTATAATAAATTTTTAAGAAGCGGTGTATATTTCGCCTTCAGCTCACTTGCAGCCGCACTGCTTATGGCCTTCGCGCTTATTCCGACATATTTCTGTCTTAAGGCTTGCTCTGCAACTTCAGGTGTTTTTCCTGAGGAGCCAATCTATTACAATACCGTTTTTGACTTTATTGCAAATCACCTTGCAGCTCTTGAACCGACGATCAGAAGCAGCGGTGATACTGTTCTTCCGAATGTTTACTCAGGTATACTGACTGTTATCCTCATTCCTCTTTACGCCTTTTGCAATAAAATCAATCCAAAAGAAAAAACAATGCACATAATAACACTTGCATTGTTCTTCGTCGGATTTAATTTAAATTCCGCAAATTACATCCTTCACGCATTTCATTTCCCGAATGACCTCCCCTTCAGATTTTCCTTTATATATTCATTCTTCCTGCTGAAAATGGCATATCAGGTTATCGTACACATCAAGGATGTTTCAACCAGGGGTATTATCGGTTCAGGACTCGGCATTCTTGTCTTTACCGTATTGGTTCAAGAAATCGGAATGGGAAATGTTGATCAGGATACAATCTATATCACAATCGGATTCACAGCTGCTTATACATTCATCCTCAGCCTGATGAAAAAAAGGGATATTGCACAATCCGCTGTTGCTCTGCTTCTTCTTTGCTGCGTCTTTGCAGAAGTTGCTATAGCTGACATTGACCACATCAAAATTACGCAAGAAAAAGTCAACTTTGTTAACGATTACGATGAATTCCGTGCGTTGAAAGATACTCTTGACAAAAAAGAAGAAAACGATGATTACCGTATGGAGCTTACATGGAGCAATACAATTATGGATCCATCGTGGTTTAACTATAACGGTATATCAGTCTTTTCTTCAATGGCATACGAAAAATCTTCTAACTTGCAGGATAAGCTGGGTCTTGACAGTAACTATATAAACAGTTACATTTACTATTCACAGACGCCCGTTTACAATGCAATGATGTCTCTTAAGTATCTTGTTCAGAATGACGAGAGGACAGTCAACACTGATCTTTACGAGTTCAC
Source organism: Clostridia bacterium (assembly GCA_017942105.1). Lineage (GTDB taxonomy): Bacteria > Bacillota > Clostridia > Oscillospirales > Acutalibacteraceae > CAG-488. The sequence goes on from JAGAVE010000065.1 coordinate 13,559, forward strand.
TGCAAACTGCGGAAAATATACCGCCTATGAGAACAAATACTATATGCCACTCGCATACGCTGTCAGCCAAAGAATGTCCGACCTGAATTACGACTATTCAAGTCCGTTCGATATACAAAACGAATTTTGGTATTACGCTACCGGAATCTACGGCGTATTCAAGAGCATAGATGTACTTGAATACAGTGCCGACAATCTTTCCGATAACGGTGCAGATTTCTATCAGGATACATTCTCATATTTCAAAGAGTCCACCGACGCTGATTCCAAGCTTACTTTAAAATATTACATTCCAGAAACACAGAATGTATACCTTTATTTCAAAGCAAGCACAATAGACAATATTGATGTATACACTGAGAGTTCAGGCTTCCGTGCCCTTCAGGATCTCAGCGAACCGTATGTTCTCGATTGCGGAAAATGTCTTGCAGGTGAAATTCTTACGGTCGATGTCCCCATCCCTGTAGGCAAGGACTCAGGATATATTGAATGTTACGCTGTCGGTCTAGATATGGACATCCTTGATTCAGGATATGAAATTCTTAAGCAAGGTGCTATGAAAATTGAAGAGTCAGACGACACCTATATCAAAGGCACAGTAACTGTCGGCGAGAATAAAATGCTTTATACCTCAATAAACTACGATGAGGGATGGACGGTAAAAGTCGACGGTAAAGAAGCCAAAAAGTTAAAAATCGGCGATGCACTCATCGCTATAAATCTTGAACCCGGAGAACACGAAATTGAATTTATTTACGAACCGCAAGGTTTAATTACAGGAATTATAATTTCCGCTTCAACCCTCGTTCTTCTTATCCTCCTACTTGTCTTTAATTTATTTTATAAAAAATCTAAAAATAACATCAACTCAAATAAAGTTAAAACCCGCAAACTTGCAAAATCAAATAAAGACGAGGACAACGAGGCACCGACCGGAATCGACAAATTAATGGCGGAAGATTTCGGACACGATGTTACTGTTGAAACAATTGAAGCGTTGTTAGAGCCTAAAGACGAGTTTGAAGACCAGCTGATCAACAACGCACCTACACTTAGCAAAGCCGATGAGATACTCAATTCTCAAAAGCTTGATTTGAATGCAATTCTTAACGGTTTACAAGAAACTGATAATAATAATAATGATGAGGAGTAATTTGCTATGAACAGAACCATAATCACCGTAATAGGCAAAGACAGAGTCGGAATCATTTCAAGAATCTGCACTTACCTTGCCGAAAACAATATCAATATTCTTGATATCAATCAATCAATAGTGCAAGGCTTTTTCAATATGATGATGATTGTTGATGCTCAGGAAACTACCAAAGACTTTTCAGTCTTAGTTGAAGAAATAGAAAAGGTCGGCGATGAGCTTGGTGTCAAAATCAAGATGCAGCACGAAGATATTTTCAATATCATGCACAGAATCTGAGGTGATACCATGACCAATATTTTCGAAGTCAGAGAAACCAACAAAATGATAGAGGAAAACAACCTCGATGTAAGAACAATTACGATGGGAATAAGCCTCTTGGATTGTTGTACTGATTCAGTTGAAAAAACCTGTGAAAACATCTATAACAAAATCACATCAAAAGCTAAAGATCTTGTCAAAGTCGGCAAAGACATTGAGCTTGATTTCGGCGTCCCGATCGTTAACAAACGAGTGTCCGTAACCCCGATTTCTCTTGTTGGCGCATCATGTTGCAAGAGCATTGATGATTATGTTGAAATCGCAAAAACGCTTGATCGTGCAGCTAATACAATCGGAGTAAACTTCATCGGAGGCTTCTCTGCTCTTGTTTCAAAGGGAATGACACCCTCAGACAAGCTTCTCATTGAATCAATTCCACAAGCTTTGGCAACGACCTCAAGAGTCTGTAGCTCCGTAAATGTCGGCTCAACTAAAACCGGAATTGATATGGATGCAGTTAAACTCATAGGCGAAAAGGTAATTGAGACTGCGAGTCTTACCAAAGATAACGGTTCAATCGGTTGCGCTAAATTTGTTGTTTTCTGCAATGCTCCCGACGATAATCCATTTATGGCCGGTGCTTTTCACGGAGTAACTGAAGCAGATACGATTATTAATGTTGGTGTCAGCGGACCCGGCGTCGTAAAAAGAGCAATTGCTGAGGTTAAAGGAAAAGATTTCGGTACACTCTGCGAAACAATCAAGAAAACAGCATTCAAGGTAACGCGAGTCGGTCAGCTTGTTGCTCAGGAAGCTTCACGAAGACTAAATGTTCCGTTCGGCATCATTGACCTTTCACTGGCTCCAACTCCGGCAATCGGCGATAGCGTAGCCGAAATACTTGAAGAGATGGGACTTGAAAGAGTAGGTGCACCGGGCACTACCGCCGCTCTCGCCTTATTAAATGACCAGGTAAAGAAAGGCGGCATTATGGCTTCATCATATGTCGGCGGACTTTCCGGTGCCTTCATACCCGTCTCTGAAGATCAGGGTATGATTGATGCTGTAAACGCAGGTGCTCTTACACTTGAGAAGCTTGAAGCTATGACTTGTGTATGCTCTGTCGGTCTGGATATGATTGCGATACCCGGAAGCACTAAAGCATCAACAATTTCAGGAATCATTGCTGATGAAATGGCTATCGGTATGATAAATCAAAAAACAACGGCTGTTCGAATTATTCCCGTTTTCAACAAAGATATCGGCGAGACTGTCGAATTCGGCGGTCTTCTCGGCTATGCGCCGATTATGAAGGTCAATGAATTTAGTTGCAATGATTTCATTTCTCGCGGCGGCCGTATACCAGCACCTATTCACAGCTTTAAAAACTAGAATTATGAAGAGTTTTACAATCAAAACGAATGACGCAAATCAGCGTCTTGATAAATTTATAAGGAAAGGTCTTCCAAACCTTCCTCAATCTCTTATGTATAAATACATAAGACTCAAGCGAATCAAGGTCAACGGTAAGCGAGCAGAAATCTCCACTATGCTCAAAGTCGGAGATATTGTCGATATGTATATCAACGATGAGTTTTTTGAAAAACCCGAAACAAGGTATGACTTTACCGGTGCATCAAAAAACATTGATATAATTTATGAAGATGAAAACATTGTTCTTCTGAACAAAAAAGCCGGACTTCTTTGCCATCCTGATGACAAGGAGTATGTTGACACTCTAATAACCCGACTTAAGCGATATCTTTACGATAAAGGAGAATTCAAGCCTGATGACGAAAACTCCTTTACTCCATCTCTTGTAAACAGAATCGACCGAAACACCGGAGGCATTGTCATTGCGGCTAAAAACGCTGAAAGTCTCAGAATTATGAATGCACAAATGAAAAGCCGAAATCTTCGCAAATTTTATCTTTGTGTTGTTCACGGTATCCTTGAACACAATAGCGGTCTTCTGGAAGGTTATCTTACAAAAGACGAGAAAAAAAATCTTGTCAAAGTTACTAAAAACAAAACTGATGGTTCAAAAGAAATCCGAACCAAATACAAAGTTCTTGATAGAGATGCAAAAAACGATCTGACTCTGGTTGAAGTCGAGCTTCTCACGGGAAGAACGCACCAGATCCGTGCTCATTTTTCGTCTATAGGTCATCCCTTGCTCGGTGACGGCAAGTACGGTACCAATAAGCTCAACAAGGAATTCGGATATAAGAAACAGTTTTTATATTCTTATAAGCTTATCTTTAACTTTGATGATGATGCAGGAATTCTTGAATACCTTAACGGAAGATGCTTTGAGGTCAAGGATATATGGTTCGAAAAAGAATTTAAAAACCAAACACTATAAAAAAACCTGCCGACCGTTCGTAAAGTGTCGGCAGGTTTTTATCAATTTATAATACCAAGACTTACAGACAGCGCCCTGTTAACTCTCGCCATATCAGGCTCATGTAAATTACCCATTTTTTCTTTCAGGCGTTTTTTATCAATCGTTCTTACCTGCTCAAGAAGCACGATAGAATCTTTAGAAAGTCCGCAATCAGCTGCATCAACCTGAATATGTGTCGGCAAATTAGTTTTATAGCGTTGACTTGTTATTGCAGCCGCTATTACTGTTGGGCTGTATTTATTCCCAACATCGTTCTGCACAATAAGAACCGGTCTTATTCCACCTTGTTCAGAGCCTATCACAGGGCTCAAATCCGCATAGTAGATATCTCCCCGTTTTATCGTCATTTATATCACTCCTGAATTTGATTATCATCATTATATTGACCAGAATTCAGCCTGAATAATCATCTTTTATTTTGGGGAGTAAAATAAAGCTGACAATATAGTATATACGCAAAAAAGCATAAGGTGAAACTTGCATCACCTTATGCTTTCATATTGTAGGAATATTCATCGAATTTAGCTTGAATTATATTTCCGCTCTCAGCATCAATCGTTATTTCACAATTGTGCTCTTCAGCTGAAAAATCCGCTGTCATTACCTCATCTTTTTGAACAAACTCGGGTTGTAACCGATTAGCCGTAAGAAAAACATCATATAAATATGCGATCGGGCAGAAATCATCAATTATTTCTCTTTCATAACTTAGCGCAAAAGAACTACTTTGAGCCGTAATTCCATCTCCGTTTACGATAAACGACATACCCTTCAGTATTTCAGGGTCTTTAATTACTATATTCATAAGATTCCCGTCAAAATCAACATCATACACATATTCAATCCCACCGAAAAACATATTTACTTCACCCGTAAAAATCAGCGGATATTCAGGTTGCTCTGCATAGCCGTTACACGACGGTAGAAACAACAGCAACACAAAAGAAAATATAGCTCTTTTCAATCTATTCACAAACCTAACGTTCGAAATTAGAAAGAACCTCTGCTAATTCATTTATCATTTTTGTCGGGGTTACTCCAAGCATAGAATACTTTTTAAGTGCCGTATCCCCGCACATACCGTGAACATACACACCCGCTATCGTCGCTGACTGCAGTCCCATTGATTGACACACAAACGAAGCTATTATTCCGGCAAGAACATCTCCCGAGCCGCCGGTTGCCATACCTGCATTGCCGGTTCTATTGATATAAACATTTCCGGTCGGAGCGGCAACAACGGTGTTTGCACCCTTGAGCACCAAAATACAGCCATATTCAGAAGCGAAATTTTTAGCGATTATGACTCTGTTCTTTTCAATCTCCTCAACCGTCAGACCGGTTAAACGAGACATTTCACCAATATGGGGTGTAAGTATCAAAGGAGCTTTCGATTCTTTCAATACATTAATATTAACAGCCACGGCATTTATACCATCAGCATCAAGAATTATCGGCTTCTTTGTATTAAGAAGAATAGCTTCAACAATTTTAACCGTATCCTCGCAAAATCCCATACCGCATCCAAGAAGAACCGCGGTTGATTCTTCGGCAAGAGAAATCAGCTTTTCAATATTTTTGAAACTAAGATTTCCTTCCGGAGTAGAAATCATTGCCATTGTAAGGGGTTCAGTAAGCTTCGACGCTATCGGCGCATATGCCATATCGGGAAAAACAGCACGAACCAAACCGACCCCACTGTTAACAGCGGCGCTTGCGGCCATAACAGCCGCACCCTGCATATCCATTGACCCTGCTATAGACAGAAGCTTGCCAAAATCTCCTTTATGTGCATCGGAACGACGAGCTTTAAAAAATCTCTTTATTTCATTCTGTTCAGCAGAAACAATCACCTCTGACCCAACCGCTTCGTACGCTTCTTTACCTATACCAATGTCAATGAGTTTAACGATTCCACACTCTTCACAAGCTGGCTTAAGAATATGAACCGGCTTATAGCAAGTAATAGCAAGTGTATAGTCCGTCTTGAAATAATCTGAATTTATCTCGCCACTGTTACCCTCAAGTCCGCTGGGGATATCAACTGAAAACTTTTTTGCTCTTGATTTAGAAATATCTTTAAAAAAACGCGAAATAAGCTCATTGAGTTTTCCGTGAAACCCTATGCCGTAAACGCAATCAACAATTGCAGATGATGTTAAACAAGAATTTACACAAGCCAAATAATTACCCGATAAATCCATAATGATCACCGGCTTATCTTCAAGATAAGAATACATCATTTTCGACTCATATGCGGCAGGAAAACCGTCTGCAAGTATCAGTGTAACAGAAAAACCGCGTTCACAAAGATTTCTTGCTATAACATAACCGTCGCCGCCGTTTTTTCCGGAGCCACATATAACTGCAACGCTTTTTGCAACTCCGCCCATACCGCTGATAACCGAATATATTTTATCCGCACAGGCATTGCCTGCATTTTCCATCATCTGCACATACGAAAGACCGTTTACATCCGCATTTTCTTCAATTACACGCATCTGTTCACAAGTATAAACGAGCATAAGCATCCCCCTTTAACTACATGTATAAAGTATACCATAGCAAGAAATTATTCGCAAGAAATCTTGGAAATTTGTTGTAGCAAAATGCAAATAATTTCAAATTTACATTTCGGGTTGAAAAGATAGGAATTTTATGTTAACATTAAATCAATAAATTTGCGGAGAAATGACAATGAGTAAAGAATTCATCTTTAAAAAAAATATATTCGGTGGATTTGACAGGAAACAGATTATTGAGTATCTTTCCCGTCTTCAGGAAGAGTGTAATGACCACAATAATACCGATAAAATCGCGACTTTCAACCGTCAAATCACAGTTTTGATCGAGAGAATTGAAGAAAAAAACAAGAAAATTGAATTGCTGAAAGCTGAGCTCAAAAAAATCAACAAAACCGAACAATCTCGCGATGTTAATATATTCAAAAACATTGAAACCGCAGATAAAATTGTTTCAACCGCCAGGGAAGAAGCCGCTAATCAGATAAAAGAAGCAAATAAAAACGCTTCGCAAAGCAGTAAAGAAATTACCAATCTTTTGCTTCGCATCGATTCTTTAAAATCTGAAATAGCCCTGATAGGTTCAAAAGCTGATAATATTTCAACAAATTTAAACAAAATTGAATTTGAAAACGAATCCGCCGTTGATTACATAACTTATGAATCCGAAGAAGAAAACACTGCGGATGAAACATTACAAGCAGAAAGTGTTTCTTGTTCTGAAAACATCATATTTGATGAAGCCTCTGCGTTCAACGAAGAGACTTCCACTGAGAATTCAATTGACAATTTTTTTGCTGAACTAGAAAAGCTTACCGGCAGTGAAGAATTTTACGACAATGGGCCCGACCTTGATGAAGCTTTCGATAAGCCACAGAAAATAGTACATGATACCTCACAGAAAAAAGATACAGCTTTTGATGATATGCTAAAGAGTATTTTTCACGAGTCATAATATAAACAAATTAATACCAATATTTAATGCCACAGAAAAATCTGTGGCATTAGCTTTACAAAACTTTATTAAGATATTCACCGGTATATGAGCCGACAACCTTAGCAAACTCTTCAGGTGTACCGATTGCTACGACTTCTCCACCTTTATCGCCGCCGTCAGGACCAAGATCTATGATATAGTCG
>JAGAVE010000066.1 GCA_017942105.1 Clostridia bacterium
AATCGCAGTAGAAAAACTCCTTCCACTGGTCAGCAAGTGTACCGCCGAGTGCGCCTATGCCTGCTTTAATAAGTCCCATATTGCATTTCTCCTTTCGGACTTTGTTTATAAATGTTTATTACTTCACCTGTGATTACTTTACAATGAGTCTGCCGGTAATTTCACGGTCAAGATTCTGATGAGTTGAAAGATATTCATCAAAAATACTTCTGCATGAGGTTGAAACTACCAGAGGCTTACCGTTCTGAGAAACTTCTTCAAGTGGAACGGAGAAAAATTCTTCAAAGTTATTGAGATGGAACCGCTGGAGACCGATTTTATATACTTTCTTGTCATCAACAGGTTCGCCGTTAAAATCAAAGCGGCTGAATGTATGTGTTGCTCTGTCGTATTCAACCCTCACACCTGTTGAAAGCTGATAAAATTCACAATGTGCACCTTCCCATACTTCATCACGAAGCATATATTCAATCATTCGTTTTAATTGTGCACCTGCAACTTTGAGCATATAAACAGAATCATCATACGGGAAGCATTCGCAAAGGTCAGAGAAAAGAACAATCGGACCTAACTGAGTGCTTCTGACACTGCCCGAGCCTAAAAGCATTATATCGAGACCGAGAGACTCGCGCATAATGTCAGAGAACAAGCCACCGAGAGCTGTTTCCTGAGTTCTGCTCGGATGTGTAAGAGTTTTTCTGAATCTCGTAACAAGTCTGCTGTACTTTTCATCTGTTTGCTCTTTATAGTGCCTGAGTATATTTTCGAGCTCTTCATCCCTCGGGCAATGCTCTGCATTAATCGGAACAGTTTGCCATTTAAAACTGTCAATACAGTTGTTATCCGTATCAACCATGATGTCAAATCTGCCTATCTGGTCTGTACCGGTACCTGCCTGAACAACAACAATATTATTCACAACAGCAGGTTCATCAATAAAGGTATGTGAATGTCCGCCGACAATGATATCAACACCCCATGCAGGATCAAGAACCGCAGCCAGTTTTTTATCTTCCTCAAAGCCGATATGAGTAAGAAGAACAGTAAAATCAATGTCTATTGCATTGTAGGAATTACAGATATTACCGACCTCTGTTGCAGCCTCGTTAATATCCACGAATGTACCGATGATACCGTCATTCTTTGTCTGAGAAAGAACCTCTTCGGTAATAAGACCGATGAACAGAATTTTCATCCCGTCAATTTCTGCTATATAATGTGACTTAAACAGTCTTGCACCGTTTGTTTTAATATGCAGGTTTGCATTGATAATAGGAAATTTTGCACATTTTTCAATAAAAAGAAGATGAGCAACACCGTAATCTGTTTCATGGTTGCCGATTGTAACAACATCGGGCGAGAGCATATTCATTATTTCAATTGTTGAAACGCCCTGAAACTCCGAGTCAATAACCGAGCCTCTGAACATATCGCCTGCAACGCAGTAAATAGTATTATTTTCTTCGTTTCTTACTTTGTTAACATACCCCGAAAGCATCGACACACCGCCTACAAGGTTGTTATCAATTTCTTCAGTGAGAAAATCTCCGTGCAAATCATTTGAATGTAAAATAGTGAGCTTCTTTAAATTCTTCATATTAATTCACATCATTCCCTGCACACTTTTTACAGCATAGTCCTCCTTGAAGGTCCACCCCATATACCGTGCAGTCCTCGCAAACCATATTTCCGCAAATTTCACATCTGTTAAGTTCAAGCCGAACCTCATTGTTTGCCCGTTCATAAGCCTTGCCGTGGTCATTTGCGTAAATGATTGCTCTTGCTTCCCGTTCATCGTTACTTAAAAACTTTTTATCTTTGAAACCTGAAACAAATTCGTGAACCTCTGTTTTTATCGGTTTACCGCAACAGTCACAATAAAATTCAAACTCGAACTGCTTTATTGTTGACTTGTCGGTAAACCTTTTTGTTACAGCTTTCAGCATTCTTAACAACCTCCTTATACGAGTATTTACAATATAATTTTACTTGTTAAAACTTATTAAAATAAGTAGCCCTAAAGGTTACTTTCTTAAAAAGAAGGCTACCTTTAGGGCTACCGTGTCAAAAAGCGAACTTTTCATTTGTGTATTTTGTATAAACAAAGTTAAAAAAACAATTTAATGCATAAATTGACACAAAATTCAAATTATGCTATATTATGATATATAAATTTAGGGTTCAGATTACTATCGTCACCCTATGGAGTTAGACTATGAAGCTTGATATAAAAAATCTGGATTTTCCCGAACAGGTTAAAACTGTTCGCGTTCTCTTACAACTGACACAGACTGAACTTGCCGAGCAAATAGGAATTTCCTATGCTACCGTCAGCCGTTGGGAAAGAGAAAACCGAACACCGCATCTTGCAATGGTTGGCAAGTTCTATTCTTTTTGTATGCGTAACGGAATAGAAATCGAAGCAACAAAGGAGGAATAATATGACTACTCTGTACGGCATTATTTTTGCTGTTTCTCTTTTGATGATTGCTGTGTATTTTTTTATTGACAGAAAACGGGATATATGGTTGCTTCTCCTTTTTGTTTGCGTTGCTGTATGTGATTTGGGATATTTTCTTCTGTCTGTGGCGAACAATCTTGAATTTGCTTTATGGGCGAACAGGATTGCATACCTCGGAAGCATATTTCTTCCCTTTTCTATTTTGATGATGATAATGAATCTGTCAAGGTTCGCCTATCCGAAGTGCCTTCCGGGTATTTTAATCGGCAACAATATGATAATGTTTTTCATTGCTTCAAGCGGCGGATGGCTACCGATTTATTATAAAAATGTTTCTTTTGAAATCATAAACGGTGTCGGCACACTTGTTAAGGAGTACGGATCTTTACATAATATATATAAGGTTTTTCTGTTTGCGTATTTCTCTGCAATGATTGCAATTATCATATACACAGCCGTTAAAAAGACTGTCGTTTCTGTTAAACACTCTGTTTTTCTTGCGTTTGTTGTTATCGGCAATATTGCAATCTGGCTGATTGAAAACAGTATAAGCGCAGGATTTGAGTTTATGTCAATATCCTATATAATCACAGAGGGCCTGATATTATTTCTGTACGGTATTTTACAGGATTACGGTCTTGCAGATACCCAAGGAATTTCCGCTGAGTCGGTTGCAATCCAACCCGAAACAGCACAAACTGTTGCTGACGAACAAATGGCAAATATCAGGTATTTTGAGCAAAATCAGATTGATGCTATTTTCGAAAGCTGGGATGATATCCGTTCTCTTTCTCAACGCGAAAAAGAGGTTTTAAGGCTGATTATGCAGAACAAGAAGCGAAAAGATATCGCTGATGAGCTCTTTGTAACAGAAAGCACAATTAAAAAGCATACATCAAGCATTTTTAAAAAGCTAAACATCAACAACCGTTCCGAATTGTTTGAAAACGCGAAAAGTTGCTTAAACAGCAAAACAGTGCAGTAGTGAAAAACCACTGCACTGTTTCTTTATTATGGCTTTAGCTATTAAAAGTAATCCCTAACACCGGGTTTTAATCCGATGTCTTTGGATATATGCATACATTTCAATTAACTCGATAATAATCCGTCTATAAACTGCTGTGCAAGTCTTGCACTTCTGCCACCGCGTTCAAGAGCAAAGCGTTCGGCAAGCAAATCGAGTTCTTCCTCTGTCATTTCAACTTTATTCGTCTTGGCAAGATGATGAACAATATTAAGGAAGGTTTCCTTATTCGGCTTTGAAAATGTTATATGTATTCCGAAACGCTCCGATAAAGAAATCAATTCCTGCATTGTATCATTGCGGTGTATATCATCACCCTCGCGGTCAGAGAAATTTTCTTTGATTATATGGCGGCGATTGCTGGTTGCATAAATTACAACATTCTTTGATTTTGCCGTGACCGAGCCTTCAAGTACAGCTTTGAGTGCATTGAAATTATCATCATCCTTAAGGAATGAAAGATCATCTATAAACAGAATAAATTTCAACGGATTCATAGACAGCTCGTCAAGAATTTTCTGAATTGAACAAAGCTGATCTTTCCTTACTTCAATAATACGCAGACCTTCATTCCACAGCGCATTTCCAACAGCCTTTACGGTTGAGGATTTTCCCGTACCTGCATCACCTGTCAGAAGAATATTTGCCGCAGGCTTTCCGTCAAGAAGTGCTTTTGTGTTATCAAAAACGGCGTTTCTTTCTCTTTCGTAATCAACAAGGTTTGAAAGCTCGGTTTTATCGGGATGAGTGACGGGAACAATATCCCCCTGCTCGTCCACATAAAACATACGGTGCTTTGCATATATGCCGTATCCGTATTTGCCGATATTCTCGGCTCTGTGAAGGTATATATCCTTAAGCCTCAGATTTGTTGTTGTAAAATCAGGCAGAAAGCCTTTATAATCAAGTCCGTTGCGAAGCGCTGATTTATCAAGCTCTGCCACCTCCTGCAACAATTCAAGCTCACTTTCAAGTGTTTTCTGCATATACTTAGGCACAAGTTTTCCATTGCCTATAGTTTTAACAAACACATTTTCGCTGTCGGAGCATAATTCCTTTATATATTCCCCGAGATTTCCGCCGTTCGCATTGTAAAGCTCCGCTACAAACACAGCATAAGCCGAGCTTGTAGGTTTTTTTAGATAATTGCACAGGGCAGAAATTACGGGATCCTTAAGGATTTCCCTGAAAATACATAAGGTCTGAAGTTTTTCATATAGCTTTCTCATATCAGTTAAGGATCGCCCCCGAAGCACCGCCCGAAACAAGTGCTGCGTAGCGTTTCAGATATCCCGAGAGCTCTTTTGTTTTCGGGATGAAATTCTTCATTCGCTCATTCAGAACGGCTTCCTCCACTTTAAGCTCTATTGTGTTTTCGGGAATGTTGATGTTGATTATGTCACCGTCCTCTACAACGCCGATCATACCGCCTGAAGCCGCTTCCGGTGTAACATGACCGATGCACGCTCCTCTTGTCGCGCCACTGAAGCGGCCGTCCGTGATAAGTGCAACGCTGTTGCCAAGTCCCATACCCATAATTGCAGAAGTAGGATTGAGCATCTCTCTCATACCCGGTCCACCTTTCGGACCTTCATAACGGATAACAACAACATCACCTGGAACAATCTTTCCTGAATTAATTGCAGTCTGTGCCTCTTCTTCAGAATCAAATACCTTTGCAGGGCCTTCGTGCACCAGCATTTCGGGAAGGACTGCCGAACGCTTGACGACACTGCCTTCGGGAGCGAGATTTCCTTTGAGCACTGCAATACCACCCGTTTCGCTGTACGGATTTTCAACGGGACGGATAACCTCAGGGTCAAGATTTACACAGCCTGAAATATTTTCTCCGATTGTCTTACCCGTAACTGTCATACATTCGGTGTTCAAAAGATTTTTCTTTGTAAGCTCGTTCATAACGGCATAAACTCCGCCTGCTTCGTCGAGGTCTTCCATATATGTTCTGCCTGCGGGAGCAAGATGGCAAAGGTTCGGCGTTTTTGCGCTGATTTCATTTGCAATATCAAGATTAAGCTCCACACCGCATTCGTGAGCAATAGCAGGAAGATGAAGCATGCTGTTTGTTGAGCATCCGAGAGCCATATCAACGGTCAGCGCATTCATCAGCGCCTCTTTTGTCATAATGTCCCGCGGACGGATGTTTTTTTTGAGAAGATCCATTACCGCCATTCCTGCGTGCTTTGCAAGCTCGATTCTCGCAGAATAAACAGCGGGAATTGTACCGTTACCGCGAAGACCCATACCGAGCGCTTCTGTAATACAGTTCATCGAGTTAGCCGTATACATTCCCGAGCAAGAGCCGCAGGTCGGGCAGGTTTTGCACTCATATTCAAGGAGCTTTTCATCGTCTATCCTGCCTGCATTATAAGCACCGACTGCCTCAAACATACTCGAAAGACTTGTTTTCTTACCTTCCACTCTACCTGCGAGCATCGGGCCACCGCTGACAAAAACTGTCGGGATATTCACCCTTGCCGCCGCCATAAGTAAACCGGGAACATTTTTATCGCAGTTCGGTACCATAACAAGTCCGTCAAAGCCGTGAGCCAGCGCCATTGCCTCGGTCGAATCGGCAATGAGATCTCGGGTAACGAGCGAATATTTCATTCCTGTGTGTCCCATAGCAATACCGTCGCAGACAGCGATTGCAGGAAAAACGATCGGCGTACCGCCTGCCATTGCGACGCCGAGCTTTACGGCATCGACAATTTTATCAATATTCATATGACCCGGCACAATCTCGTTATATGAACTTACTATACCGATAAGGGGTCTTTTCTGCTCCTCTTCAGTAAGTCCGAGAGCGTGAAACAAACTGCGGTGCGGTGCATTATGAACACCGTCAACTACATTTTCTTTTGGCATAACAGCACCTCCTGTTAATTATTGATGAGCTTATCCTCGTCACTCCAACTGTAAAGCTTACGGATATCCGCTCCGACTACCTCAGAGGGATGCTCAGAAGCACGCTTTCTCATAGCGTTGAAGTGCACCTGTGCACCTGCACTTGACATATCCAAAAGGAAATCCTTTGCAAATGTTCCGTCCTGAATATCGGAAAGTATCTGCTTCATAGCCTTCTTAGTCTCTTCCGTGATAATTTTCGGGCCTGTTACATAATCACCGTATTCGGCTGTATTAGAAATCGAATATCGCATACCTGCAAAGCCGCTCTGATAAATAAGGTCAACGATGAGTTTCATTTCGTGGATACACTCGAAGTAAGCATTTCTCGGATCATAGCCTGCTTCAACAAGAGTTTCATAGCCTGCCTGCATCAAAGCACATACACCGCCGCAGAGAACAGCCTGTTCACCGAAGAGGTCTGTTTCCGTTTCCGTTCTGAAGGTTGTTTCAAGAACACCTGCTCTTGCTCCGCCGATGCCGAGAGCGTAAGCAAGTCCGAGATCCCACGCATCGCCTGTCGCATCCTGCTCAACAGCGATAAGGCACGGAACACCTTTTCCTGCCTGGTATTCTGAGCGGACTGTATGACCCGGACCCTTGGGCGCAATCATAATTACATTTACATTCTTCGGCGGCTTGATGCAACCGAAATGAATATTGAAGCCGTGAGCAAAAGCAAGTGTTTTGCCTTCGGTAAGATTCGGCTCGATGCTCTCTTTATAAAGAGCAGCCTGCTTTTCATCGTTGATAAGTATCATAATGATATCGGCAACCTTTGCCGCCTCGGCACTTGTCATAACCTTGAGTCCCTGCGCTTCTGCCTTTGCCCAGCTCTTTGAACCCTCGTAAAGACCGATAACAACATTTACACCGCTGTCTTTAAGGTTGAGGGCGTGGGCGTGTCCCTGTGAGCCGTAACCGATAATTGCAACGGTTTTACCGCTAAGCTTCTGTAAATCGCAATCCTGCTGATAAAAAATTCTGTTTGCCATAATAACTACCTCTTTCTTTTTTATAAATTTATTGTATGGCGAATAGTCGTACTGCCCTTTTCAAGGGATGCCGTACCCGTTCTGCATATTTCTAAAATAGTAAAGTCACGCATAAGCGAAATGAAATCATCCATTTTCATACTATTTCCGATTACTCTTAATACAATCGATTCACGCGAATAATCAACCACTTCTGCCTTGAACGCTTCCGCCGCAGAATGAATTTCTTCCCTTGCGGCAGGGTCATTTTTCATCTTTATAAGCATCAATTCACAGTTTAATGAATTTTCGCTTGTCAGCTCTTTAATCGAGCATACATCAGGCAATTTATAAAGCTGATTGATAAGCTGTTGCTTTCCGTTTTCTTCACCGTCAAAGCTGAATGTTATTCTTGAATATTCGGCGGTTTCCGTTTCACTCGCGGTGATAGAGCTGATATTAAACTGTCGTCTTCGAAACATACTTGTCAGCCGATTTAAAACACCGAATTGATTACGGACCAGAACCGCTATTGTGTATCGGTTCATAATTCCACCTCCAATTTTGTAATGATATCATCCATACTTCCGTTCGGGGGAAGCATCGGAAGAACGAATTCATCCTTGTCGATCTTGCAATCGATAATATAAGGGCCGTCTGTGCCGAACGCACGGCCAAATGCCGAATCAAGCTCTTCGGGCGTTGTAACAGCTTCACCGTCAGCACCAAACGCCTTTGCAAGGGCTACAAAATCGGTTTTACGGTTAAGCACGGTGTTGGAATAATGCTTGTTATAAAACAAAGTCTGCCACTGACGCACCATTCCGAGAACGCCGTTGTTTATAACAAGAATCACAATCGGGATATTATATCTCACAGCAGTTGCAAGCTCATTGAGATTCATCCCGAAGCTTCCGTCACCCGTTACAAGAACACTGCGTTCTCCTGTGCCGAAGGCTGCACCGATTGCGGCACCGAAGCCGAAGCCCATTGTTCCGAGACCTCCGCTTGAAATAAAACGACGGGAGGTTTTAAAGCTAAGATTCTGTGCTGACCACATCTGATGCTGACCGACATCTGTTGCAACCGCCGTGTTTTCACCGAGATGTTTATTAAGAGTCATAATTGCTTTTCGAGGTGTAAGTCCCTCACGGTTATCAAGGTATGATTCTTCCTCTTTTCTGAACGCATTAACCTTTTTTGTCCACTCGGGCTTTTTATTTTCATTCACTAACGGCAGAAGCTTTCTAAGTGTAAGCTTAACATCGCCACGCAGGCCACAGACGACATTAACTGTTTTTGAAAGCTCAGAGCCGTCAACATCGATGTGAATTATCTTTGCGCCTGTTGCAAATTTCTGTCGGTTACCTGTTACGCGGTCATTGAAGCGGACACCGAGCGAAACAATAACATCGGCATTGTGCATTGCCATTGATGAAGCGTAGTGACCGTGCATTCCCTGCATACCGAGGAACCTCGGATGGTCGGTAGGAATTGCCGAAAGACCCATAAGAGAGCAACCTAGCGGAGCATCAATTTTTTCGGCAAGTTCGAGCATCTCATCCTGTGCGTCTGCCGTAATCAGGCCGCCGCCGAAATAGATGAACGGTCGCTTGGATGAATTGATTATTTTTGCGGCTTCTTCGATGCGAATATCCTTTGCTGCATACGGTTCTTCTTTCTGTACGGGCGAAATCGGCTCATACTCGCATTCGGCAATCTGAACATCTTTAGGAACATCTATTAGCACAGGGCCCGGTCTGCCTGATTTTGCAAGCACAAAGGCTTCACGGATAGTATCTGCCAGGTCTTCAACTCTGCCTACAAAGTAGTTATGCTTGGTTATCGGAAGAGTCACGCCCGTGATATCAATTTCCTGAAAGCTGTCTGAACCGATTTGTGTTGTCGGAACATTACCGCAGATTGCAACCATCGGAATTGAGTCGAGATATGCCGTTGCGATTCCCGTCACAAGATTTGTAGCACCGGGGCCTGATGTCGAGATAACAACACCGACCTTTCCCGTTGCTCTCGCATAGCCGTCTGCGGCGTGTACCGCACCCTGCTCGTGTGCAGTCAATATATGATTTAACTGATCCTGATGAGTATAAAGACTATCATAAACATTGAGAATCTGTCCGCCGGGATAGCCGAAAACGGTATCGCAGCCCTGCTCAATCAGTGTTTTAACTAAGATATCTGAACCTGAAAGAAGCACAAAATCACTCCCCTTTCAAACTCTCAATAATCAGCTCACCGCACTGTTTACAGCCGACGAGTGTCATCCCTTCGCTCATTATGTCGGCTGTGCGGTAGCCTTTATCGAGATAATCAGAAACAGCTTTTTCGATTGCATCTGCTTCTTTTTCCATATCGAAGCTGAAACGAAGCATCATCGCCGCCGAAAGAATTGTTCCTATCGGATTTGCAATATCCTTGCCTGCGATATCGGGTGCAGAGCCGTGAATCGGTTCATATAGTCCGCAGGATGTTGCACCGAGACTTGATGATGGAATCATTCCGATTGAGCCCGTTATCATTGAAGCCTCATCAGAGAGAATATCGCCGAACATATTCTCCGTAACAACCACGTCGAAGTGGCGGGGCTGCTGGATAATCTTCATTGCGGCGTTGTCCACAAACATATACTCAACCTCCACATTGGGGTAATCCTTCTCCATAGCCTTGGC
>JAGAVE010000067.1 GCA_017942105.1 Clostridia bacterium
CCGATGTGAAGATAGCCGTTCGGTTCAGGCGGGAAACGGGTCTGTACTCTTGTGTTGACTCCGTTTTCAAGATCTTCATCTATAAAATCGTGAATAAAATTGGAAACCTTGATTTCTTCTTCCATTTTTATTTCCTCCTCTTATTTGTATTCTTTAAGTGCGCTTTCAAGCCTTGCCTTTATCTCATCATTGCCGAGAAGAGCAATAATCGAATGAAGGTCAGGAGTGTTACGGCGGGATGTTATTGCAACACGGATAACCGTTGAAACATCGCCGACATGACCCTTGAAAGCTTCGGGATTTTTCTTATATTCCTTTACATTCGGAGTAAAGCCGAGAGGCTCGCAAAGCTCTTTAATCTTATTGAACCATGTGTCCTTATCGTCAGCAGCATCAAAAACTTTAAGATATGCTTCAAGGACGGCTGCAGCATCTTCCTTTGAGATATTTTCAGGAAGAGAATAATCGGGAGTATAAATCTCATTGTAGAAATAAGAAACATAATCCTTGATCTCGTCCCATTTTGCGATATCCTTACGGGGTTTAGCTGTTCCTCTGTCGATTGAAAGGATGCCCTTTGCAAAAGCCTCATCCTTTGAGAAGAGATTATAAAGCTCCTCGTCATATGCCTTAGCCCAGATAAGAGCTTTTTCATAGACCTCATCAGCAGTCATAACCGAAATCACATTCTTGCTGACATCGTTGAGCTTGTTAAGATCAAACAGCGCACCGCTTGCGCTCATCTTTTTAAGGTTGAACGGGAATGCTGACTGAGGCGCGTCCTTATTAACCTTTCTCCAATCCTCAAAGTTTGAATTGGCAATTGTAAGAAGATATTCAATAACACTTTCCTTCGGATATCCGCTTTCAGTATAGAACGAAACTGAGGCTTCGGGATCCTTACGCTTTGAGAGCTTACGCTTGCCGCCGTTATCCTCCTTCATAATCGGAGAAATATGAGCATATTTCGGAACTCTGTATCCGCAAGCCTTAAAAAGCTGAATGTGAAGAGGAACTGAAGAAATCCACTCGTCACCGCGGACAACATGAGTTGTTCTCATAAAATGGTCATCAACTGCGTGCGCGAAATGATATGTAGGAATACCGTCCGTTTTAAGAAGGACAACATCCTGAATATTCTCAGGCATTTCAATCTTGCCCTTGATAAGGTCGTCAAACTTGATTCTGTTTTCTGCACTGCCGGGAGAGCGAAGACGCAGAGTATAGGGTTTGCCTGCCTCAATATTAGCCTTCTGCTCCTCGAAGCTGAGTTCGCGGCACTTTGCCCATTCGCTGAAATAACCCTGAATCGGAGTGCCGACCTTTTCCTGTTCTGCGCGGATAGAATTCAACTCTTCTTCTGAGCAGAAGCAGGGATACGCAAGACCTTTTATAACAAGGCTCTTTGCAATCGTCTGATAAATCTCTTTTCTGTGGCTCTGCTGATAGGGACCGTAATTTCCACTTTCTTCATTAAAGCCCATAACGCCCTCATCGGGAGTCATTCCGAAATCCTTAAGACCCGTGATGATTGCAGAAACACCATCCTCTATTTCTCTCTTTTTATCTGTATCTTCGATTCGAAGGAAGAAAACTCCGTCATCTGTTGCACGGGTTGTAAGACGGGAAATCATTGATGCGAAAAGACCGCCAAGGTGAAGAAAACCTGTCGGGCTCGGTGCGAAACGGGAAACTCTTGCACCCTCTGATAATCCTCTTTCAGGATATATTTTTTCATAATCCTCAGGAGTTTTTGTTATATCGGGGAACAATAACTCCGCAAGCTTTTCATAATCACTCATATTAAATGCTCCTTAAAGTAGGTATACCTACATACAAATATACATTTTATATTATCGCAGAAATCTCCGCAAGTATCAAGAGTTTGTTGCGAAAAATATATAAAAAACCTCTTAATTATCACAATCAAGAGGTTTAGAAACTACTGTATAAAAGGATATGTCCAAAGCATAAAAGTAAACAACGCACCTAACACTATGCTTGCCGCAGAATTTACACCTTTCTTATGTAAAATCACACCTGTAATAAATGTCGCGATAGGAAAAATTGAACAAATAAAAAAAGGTAAAACATCTCCCGTATTCATATAGCCAGTCGAATATCCTGTAGCCATAACACTAAGAAAGAGTAATATACCCTTAACTAAAGATTCAAACCCTTTCAAAGGTTTTGATTTCTCCTTTTTGGATTGTTGACTAACATATTCAATTTTATTAAAACCAGTTTTATTATGATTTGCTTTTCTTGCTATTGGTGGAGCTTCAAGTGCTTCCTTGATCCTTATGTTTACTTCTTCACTATCGACCCTATCCGTATTCCAAAACTCAACAATAGCAATACCTGCTTTTTCGCAAATCATTTTGATTTTTTTGTCACGATTTTGTCGTTCGACATTTAAATGTGTTTTATCTTGGATTTCAATTAAAAATACAAGTGCAAAATCCTTATCAAAAACACCAAAATCTATATTCCTGAACAATTCATTTTGAAAAGTATGAACATCTGTACGATTAATTATACTTGCTAGATTTATCTGCGGATAAACGGAATATCCTTCCGGCAATGCAGATTTAATACAGTCAAAATACACTTTTTCAACGGGTGACAGTAGCGAGATTTTCGTTTCATAAATCATTTCTGTTTTGGGATCGGATAAACAATTTATGCAAGGCTTATTTGTAAAATGCCATTCGCCACACTTTGAACACTTAACAACATCTCCCTTTTTTCTTCTGTTGTTACAATCAGAACAAAGCATATAGCTTCCGCTCTCATTTCCGCATACTTGACACTTCAAAACTACCACCACTTTAAGAATGTTATCAGTTAATTCACCAACGGCATTTCCGTCATACGGAGATTGGTACAGCCGTAAGGAATCATTTCAAGCTCGACGGTCTCACCCTTCGGCTCTCTTGATAAAGGAGTTTCAGTGCAAATTCCGTTCACGATTTCCCAATCAATCGGCACAAATTTCGCCTTAATTTTAATCGGTGCCTCTTCGGGTGAAAACGGTGTCTCTCCTACCTCGCCGAATTCAATTGAGAAATCTTCGCCTGCAAAAGCATAATTCCACGCCGTTGTGGGATAAATCTCATAGTCGCAATATGGGAACTTTCTTTCAACACCGTCACGGACAAACTCTTTCTTCTCCCATCTCTCGCCTATCGGGAGAGAGAATGTAAGATTTCCTCGTCTGAGGCAATACATATCATTATCTCTTTCAAAAAGCTTTGCTTCAAAGCTAAAGGAAACTTTGATTTCTTTTTCGTCTCCTGCTGTAACCGTAACTTTATTATAGCCTGATTCTGCAGGTCTTCCGTCTATAGTCGGATTAACAGCACCTTCAGGAATACGGAGATACAACGCAAACTCACATGGTTTTTGAGCTTTTATTTTAACCGTGTAACCATCCTCAAAAGGATAATTGGTTACGATTTCTGCCGTAACATTACCGTCAGTAAGCTTTGACGGAGCGATTGCCGTTACTGCAATTCCGTCATCAGCCTTCATAAATGTGCTCATAGCAAATTTCGGCCAACCCTGATTGAAGTTTGCAGTACAGCAACCAAAATTAGGTTCAAGGCCGAAGAGATGAGACTCTTCGGAATTTGTGTCAAACGGTTGCTTCCCTTCAGGGAAACGCACGCACTGCATCTGATTTGAAATCTGATCATACTGATGAATCCACATATCGGGGCTGATCGTTGCCGGCAAAGCGTTGAACGCCGCTTTTTCAAGCCTGTCTGCCCAATAGGCATCGCCCGTAATCGCAGTAAGCCATTCATAAGAATACATCGCTTCCGTTACTGAGCAACACTCTGAGCCGTGAATCGGGCTTCTGCCGCTGAGACACTCATCGCCTGAGAAATGCTCGCAAGCCATCCCGTGGTCACAAAGCAGAATTTCCATAGCCTTTTTCGCAAACGCATTGGAATCTTCACCCGTAAAAAGCGAACGAAGAGCATATGCTTTTATCATCATTCCCATATTTACAACATGGTTGAGAAAGCTCCAGCCTTCACGCCTTTCAGCATATCGCCAGTCTGCAAAAAGCTTTTCGTAATCAATACCGTGAATATCAAGCTTCTGCGCAAGGTCGAGCATCCAATCCTCAGGCTGTCTTTCATAAAGCCACGAAAGAGGGATAAGACATTCAAACCATCTTGCCGCCGCCCAGTCAAAAAGAGTGTTACCCTGAATATGACAGTCCAGATTCTTCAGCGCCTTATAAATTACCGGCTTGATTCTCTCCTCATCCTTAGCGCAATCGGCATAAAGAACGAGCACCTTACAGATAAGGAAAACCGCCCATACATCATATTCGTTTCTTTTTTCTTTTGAACACGGGGCAATCCAACCATCCTCCTGCTGACGGGAAATAATTGCATCGATAAACTTATTCGCCCTCGCAATCATATCATCATCCTCAAGCAGATAGGCAAGGGGGATAAAACCGTCAAGCCAATAAGGCACTCTTTCCCAACCCTCGCAAGTTCCGCCGACCCATGCACTGTCACGGATATCGGGCCAGATTTTATCGAGATTGCCCGAAAGACCCTTTGCCTGAATGCGAAGCTGATTTTTAAGCCATCCTTCAGGCTTTAATTCTTTGGTTGTATACTGTCTGAAAGCCAAAGTCTTTAACATACAAACACCTCTTATGTAATACCAAGTTTCTTTGCCATTTCTGCCGTCTGGAGCTCAAGCATTTTCGAAACGCCTTCCTCCTGCATCGTAATACCGTAGAGAACATCAGCTTCTTCCATCGTGCCGCGTCTGTGCGTAATGAGAATAAACTGAGTATTCTGCGTCATACGGCGGACATACTGCGCGTAACGGGTAACATTGACATCATCAAGAGCCGCCTCAACCTCGTCAAATATACAGAACGGAGACGGAGAAACCTTGAGAATCGAGAAGAGAAGTGCAATCGCCGCAAGACCCTTTTCACCACCTGAAAGAAGGTCAATATTCTGAACATTCTTGCCCGGCGGCTGAACCTTGATTTCAATGTTACATTCAAGAACATCGTGCTGATTTTCAAGAATAAGCTCTGCCTTACCGCCGCCGAAGAGTTCAACGAATGTTTCGCCGAAATAGCTGTTTATTCTTACAAACTGCTCCTTGAACTGCTCTGCCATTTTACCGGTAAGCTCACTGATAAGACGGTTAAGCTCTTCACGGGAGCGTTCTATATCGTCAAGCTGCTCTTTCATAAAGGCATAGCGTTCAGAAACCTCGGCGTATTCCTCGATAGCACCGACATTTACACTGCCGAGAGCTCGTATTTTTCCTTTAATTTCCTGCAAGGTACGATGAGCTTTCTGATAATCGTCAATAACGATGTTCATAGCCTCAGCTTCGCTCTTTGTAAGCTGATATTCATCGTAAAGCTTATTTACGGCATCATCGAGCTGTTTGAGCATTGTTTCCTTTCGCTCTTCGAGACGGGCAAGCTCACCGCTGATTTTTTCACGCTCATCAAGTTTCTGACGCTCTTCGGAACGAAGCTTGACGCTCAACGCATCGCACTCTGTTCTTTCCTTGATAAGAGCTTCAACATCACTCTTGGACTGAGCGCCCATTGAACGAAGGTCTGCTGCTTTCTTTTCAAGCTCTATGATTTTATTTTCAATTTCTTTATTTGCTTTTTCTATAACTGCGATTTCCTCGTTAAGGTCATCAAGCTTGCCTTCGTGGCTTGCCATACGCCTGATGAGAAGATCAACAGCCTCTCTTCGCGCCTGGATGTCCTTTTCATATGCGAGGATATCAAGGTTAATTTTTGCTTCAAGCTGAGAGAGGTTTTCTCTCTTTTCGTCAAGCTGTTCTCTGCCGTGTGTTACAACATCAAGGTCGGCCTGCAAAGAACCAAGCTCCTTGTTGTACTCATCAATTTCTGTCTGAGCCTTTGCCTTAAGCTCTTCAAGGTCGTTGATTCGGATGCCGGCATTATGCTTTTCTCTGCGAAGCTCTTCAAGAGCCGCATTTGCAGTATCAAGCTTACCGTCAATAAGAGCAAGCTCGCTTTCTTTTCTGATAACATCCTCCTGCGTACGCTTAAGATCCGCCTGAGAAGCGTCAAGGTCTGCCTTGACAAGAGCCAGCTCCTCACTGAGCTTTTTATACTCTTCCTGACTTATCTGCTGCTGAGAAGAAAGCTCTTTCATCTGAGCGTTGAGCTTGTCTATCTCATTGCCTCGGCTGAGTATGCCTGCGTTATGTCCTCTTGAGCCGCCCGTCATTGAACCGCCGGCATTGACGACCTGACCGTCAAGAGTAACGATTTTAAAACGGTAATCATACTTCTTGGCAATTGAAATTGCACTGTCAAGATCCTCCGCAACCGCTGTGCGTGCAAGAAGAGACTTTATAACCTCACTGTACTTCTCTTCATAATCAAGAAGCTTATCTGCCATATCGATAAAGCCGTAGCAATCATCAAGACCCTTTTCTGTAAACGGCTTTGCTTTGACAGCCGTCAGCGGAAGGAAGGTTGCCCGACCTCCCTTTTTCTCTTTAAGGAAGTTGATTGCTCGCTTTGCGTCGTTTTCATTATCGGTAACGATATTCTGAATTGCCGCACCAAGAGCTGTTTCAACGGCAATTGCGTATCTGTCGCTTACATTTATAAGCTGAGACAGCGGGCCGTGAATACCGCGGAGCATTCCACCCTTAGCTTCACGGACAATTGACTTTACCGCACCCGAATAGCCTTCCATATTCTTTTCCATTTCGTCAAGAATACGGATTTTATCTTTCTTCTGAAGGATATCAAGACCTCGGGCATCAATCTCACCCTTAAGCTTTTCAGCCTTTTCTTCACGGCTCTGAACACGCATATTATAGCCTGAAACGGCATTCATAATCTGCGTCTCTTCTTCCTTCAGCTTGTCAAGCTCTGCCTGACACTCATTTTTCTTACCTTCAAGCTCGGTGATATAACCGTTTCTCGTTGAAAGAACACCGTCGATATTGCTGACTCTGCCCATAATTTCTTCAATAGAAGAATTTGCAGTTGTTTCTTCGATTCGCTTGTCTGCGATTTTATTTGTAATTTCGGTAATCTTCTGCGAAAGGTCGGCAATTTTATCTGAAAACTCGCTGTTTTCAATCCTTGCCTTTGCAATATCAGCCGCCGCAAGGTCAAGTTCATTTCTCTTCGACGCAATCTCTTTGAGTAAATCATCAATTTCTTTCTTTGCCTCTTCGATTTCCGCATTGAGACCCTTTTCGCTGTCTGCGGCATCCGTCATATCACGGCGGATACGCTCAATCGTCTGATTGTTGTGAAGAATTGTATTTTTCTCAACAGAAATTTCACCGTCAATATGAACAGCCTGCTCCTCGTAGGAAGTAGCATTCATACGAAGATTATCTATGCGAACGGTGATTTCCTGATTTTTTGCAAATATTGTTTCTGTTTCCTGCTCAATGACATTCAAAGCAGCTTCAATGCCGTCATACTGAGCCTGAGCGATTGAAAGCTTATCCTCCTGCTCACGAAGCTTCGATTTTGAAGTTTCGATTGTGTTGAGCCAGAGACCGATTTCAAGCTCCTTCTTTTCAGCGGCAAGAACGAGAAATTTCTGCGCCTTTTCGCTCTGCACCTTCAAAGGACCGACACGGCTTTCAAGCTCTGCAAGAATATCTCTTAAACGGATGAGATTTTCCTCTGCCTGAGCAAGCTTTCTGTTTGCATCGTTTCTGCGATAGCGGAAGTGTGAAATTCCTGCAGCCTCCTCGAGCATTTCACGGCGTTGACCTGACTTTGAAGAAATGAGGTCAGCGATTCTGCCCTGACTGACGAGAGAATAACCGTCACGGCCAAGACCCGTATCCATAAACAGCTCGTGGATATCACGAAGGCGGACAACCGCACCGTTGAGCATATAGTCACTCTCGCCCGAACGGTAATAACGACGGGTTACGGAAACTTCATCCTTATCGCAATTGTTAAGGCTTCTGTCTGAATTATCAAGCCTCAGCGTAACCTCAGCAAATCCGAGCGCCTTACGAATTTTTGTTCCGCCGAAGATAACATCCTCCATCTTTGAACCACGAAGATTTTTGGTTGACTGCTCGCCAAGAACCCAACGAACGGCATCGGCAATATTACTCTTGCCTGAGCCGTTAGGGCCGACGACAGCCGTCATGCCGTGGTTAAAATTAAAAACTGTCTTGTCAGGGAACGATTTGAAGCCCTGCATTTCGAGTGCTTTTAATCTCATAATGTTTCATTCCTTAATATGTAAACTTTGTATTTCTCAACACTGTCATCCGCAACTATTTTAGCTTCATACCCAAGCTTACGAAGAGCCTGAATATTTGCTTTTTTCTGACCCGTCATCTGAGAAACAGATTTAGGCGATACGCGGATTTCTATTCTGCCTTCAGCTATCTTATTTTGACGGATAAACTCCGTCGCTTTTTTCAGGTAAATTTTGCTCTCACAGATTTCCTTGAAAGCCGGATGATAAGCTCCTGCAACAAATTCACCCTCAACATCTCCACCCGAATGTAAACCCGTTCTTATAACCTTTATACCGGTGTTTTCAAACATCTCAAGCAAAACTGCGCAGATTTCTGCCGCCTCTTCAACACCTTGAGGCTGATATTTGCCGTTTCTGTAAAGGTCACAGAGATGAGTGTTTTCAAGCACAACCGTCGGATAAATTCTGACCGTATCAGGATGAAGGGCGATAATTTTTTCAGCAGTTTCAATGCTGTCCTCATCCGTTGAGCCGTAAAGTCCCGTCATCATCTGCAAACCCGTTTCGAAGCCCTCTTTTTGAAGAAGCTTTGTCGCCTTTACGATATCCTCTGCCGTGTGTCCTCTTTTGTTAAGAGCCAGCACGCTGTCATCAAGGCTCTGCGCTCCAAGCTCAACAGCCGAGACGCCGTAGCTTTTCAGAAGCTTGCAGATTTCTTCGTCTATCGCATCCGGTCGGGTTGAAATGCGTATTCCTTTGAAGCTTCCGTTTTCAACATATTTATACGCCGCAGAGAGAAGTGATACCATCGTTTCTCTTTCAATTGCCGTAAAGCTTCCGCCGAAAAATGCAATTTCTCCGCCCCGGCTTTCGGGATTTTTAAGGGCGATATTAACTGCTGAATCAACATCTGACGGCTCTACCTGATTTCTATGTCCTGAAATTGCACGCTGATTGCAGAAAGAGCATTGGTTGGGGCAACCGTTATGCGGTACAAACAGCGCAACATTTATGTGCCTCACAGACCCATAAGCTCCAAGGCTTCCCTTGCAGCCTCCTGTTCGGCTCGCTTCTTGCTTCTGCCGATTCCCCTGCCGATTACATTTGAATTAAGATGCACCTCAACCTCAAATCTCTTATCGTGGTCGGGACCCGTTTCACCTGCAAGAACATATTCAACAAGCTCGCCCGGATTTCTCTGCACGACCTCCTGAAGCATCGTCTTATAATCCTTTACGGACTGCTGACGGCGGATTGCTTCATCAATATATTTAAGGACAAAAACTCTTGCCGCTTCCATTCCTCCGTCAAGGTAAATTGCGGCAATGATTGCTTCAAAGGCATCCGCTTGAATAGACGGACGCTCTCTGCCGCCCGTAAGAATTTCACCTTTACCGAGCAGAAGATATTTACCAAGCTCAAGCTGCCTTGCAAAGCCTGCAAGTGATTTTTCGCATACGGTTGCTGCTCTGAGCTTTGTCAATTCACCTTCGGGAAGATTTTTATAATTTTTAAAGAAATTCTCTGCAGTTATAAAACCCAGGACAGAATCTCCAAGAAATTCAAGTCTTTCGTTTGAATCGCCTACAGAATGATTTTCATTGACATATGACGAGTGCGAAAGTGCACGGATAAGGATGGACTCATTGTTGAATTTATATCCGAGCTTTTCCTGCAACTCTTTAATTTTATTATTCATCTTCACCTCTCCTTTCTTCAGAGAGTAAATTTTTATAATATCCGAGGCTTCTGTTTGCAAGAGCCTCATAGCGCAATTTTTTATCTTTAATCAGCTCATCAAGCGCAGGGATTATACCGAAATTTGCACCCATAGGCTGAAAATTTTCAACAGTTTCGTTGCTGATATATTTTGAAAGAGCACCGAGCATTGTTATTTCGGAGAGATTTATCGGCTCTTCGCCCTTAAGATATCTCGACATATTAAGACCTGCGAGAATGCCTGATGCCGCTGACTCCATATAGCCTTCAACGCCCGTTATCTGCCCTGCGAAATAAAGACCCTTTCTTCCCCTGAATGAAAAGTCACTGTTAAGATGACGGGGAGAATCGATGAATGTATTTCTGTGCATAACTCCGTAACGGATAAACTCTGCATTCTTAAGAGCAGGTATCATAGAGAAAACTCTCTTTTGCTCGCCGAATTTGAGATTAGTCTGAAAGCCTACAAGGTTATACATCGTGCCACTTGCATCTTCTCTTCTGAGCTGAAGCACTGCCCACGGTCTGTGTCCCGTCCTCGGGTCTCTGAGACCAACGGGCTTAAGAGGGCCGAAGCGCATTGTGTCTGCACCTCTTGAAGCCATAACCTCAATCGGCATACAACCTTCATAGACACCTTTTTTCTTATCGAAGGAGTGTAGCTCCGCCGACTCAGCATTTACAAGCTCGTTATAGAAGTTTTCATATTCTTCCTTGTTCATCGGGCAATTAAGATAGTCGTCCTCACCGCCGCGGTCATATCTTGACTGAGTAAAGGCGCAGGATTTATCTATGCTTTCGTCCGTTACAATCGGTGCCGCTGCATCGAAAAAGCTGAGCGCTCCTCCGCAAAGAGCTTTGATATCCTCCGCAAGCGCATCCGAAGCAAGAGGCCCCGCCGCAACGATAACATTGCCTTCAGGGATTTCCGTTACCTCTCTGCACTCAATTTCTATCAGCGGATGATTCCTGATTTTTTCAGTTACCATCTGAGAAAACTTATCTCTGTCAACAGCCAAAGCACCGCCTGCAGGAACACTGCACGCCTTGGCGCACTCAACGCAGAGCGAGCCTAAAAGCTCCATCTCCGCCTTAAGAAGACCTGCCGCAGAAGCGAGTCTCTGCGCCTTGAGAGAGTTTGAACAAACAAGCTCTGCGAGCATATCGCTCTTATGCGCAGGAGAGCGCTTCTCGGGCTTCATCTCTGCTATTGTTACCGATATTCCGTTGTTTGCCAGCGCCCACGCAGCTTCAACACCTGCAAGACCGCCACCTATTACAAGAACGCCGCTCATATTATTCCTCTGCTTTTTTTCTTGATTTTCTTTCTGTTTTCTTTTCGTATCCGCAAGCCTCATCAAGGCAGACAGTCAGCCCGCCCTTTCGCTTGAAAAGAGACTTTCCGCACTGAGGACACTTATCATCAGTCGGCTTATCCCATGTCATAAAATCGCAATTCGGCCAGTTTCCGCAGCCAAAGAAGGTAAAGCCCTTCTTCGACTTTTTCTCTACAACCTCGCCGCCGCATTTCGGGCACTTAGCATTCGTCTGCATAACAAGGGGCTTTGCATTTTTACATTCAGGATAGCCGGGACAAGCAAGGAATTTACCGAATCTGCCCTTTTTGATTACCATCATCCTTCCGCACTTTTCACACGGAATATCCGTCATATCCTCTTCAAGCTGAATTTTAACATCCTTCATATCAGCCTTAGCTTTTTGAAGAGTGTTATCAAAATCATCGTAAAACTCGTGAAGCATTGCAATATAATCAAGGTTACCTTCGCCGACTTCATCAAGATTTGTTTCCATTCCTGCCGTGAACTTCGTGTTAACGATTTTGGGAAATTTATCCTTAAGAAGGTTTGTGATTGCCTCGCCAAGCTCTGTCGGAGTAAGCTGCTTCTGCTGGCGTTTGATGTACTCTCTTTTTACGATTGTTGAAATAATCGTAGCATAGGTACTCGGTCTGCCGATTCCGTTTTCTTCAAGAGCCTTGATAAGAGAAGCTTCCGTATATCTTGACGGAGGCTGAGTGAAATGCTGATTTCCAACGAGCTCCTTGAGCTTGAGCTTATCGCCTTCATTAAGCTCGGGGAGTTTTGATGAATCCTCTGTCTCATCATCCGTACTCTCTTCATAAAGAGCTGTATAACCGTCAAACTTGACACTGAAGCCCGATGCGTTAAAAATACAATAGCCTTCCCTGCCCTCTGTTTCAGCCTTGATTTCAGCCTTTACGGTATTAAGGACACAGCTTGCCATAAGGCTTGCAATAAAGCGCTTCCAGATAAGAGTATAAAGCTTATACTGGTCTGATGTAAGGCTGCCCTTCACTCTGTCGGGAGTGAGCATAGGATTAGTTGGTCGGATTGCTTCGTGACCGTCCTGAGCATTGCTTCTTGATTTATAATATCTCGGCTTCTCAGGAAGGTACTTTGCGCCGTAATTATCCGTAATAAATGTATTTGCAAGAGCTCTTGCCTCTTCTGAAATTCGAAGAGAGTCCGTTCTCATATATGTTATAAGACCCGTTGTGCCGATTCCTGCAACATCAACACCTTCGTAAAGCTCCTGAGCCGTACGCATCGTACGCTGAGCCTGGAAGCCCATTCTTCGTGATGCTTCCTGCTGAAGAGTTGATGTGATAAACGGAGGCGCGGGATTTTTCTTTTTTGTACCTTTTTTAATCGATGTTACGCTGTACTTTGCACCGTCAAGGCGGTCAAGATACGAGTCTGCCTGTTCCTTGTTGGTAATCTTAACCTTACCGCTTTCATCGCCGTAGAATGATGCCGAAAAGCTCTTTCTGCAAGGTGCGATGAATTTTGCGTCAAGTGTCCAGTACTCTTCGGGGACGAACGCACGAATCTCATTTTCTCTGTCTACTACAAGCTTGACGGCTACCGACTGAACTCGTCCTGCAGAAAGACCTCTGCGGATTTTCTGAGAAATAAACGGGCTGAGTTTGTAACCAACGAGACGGTCAAGGATACGCCTTGCCTGCTGAGCGTTGACTAGATCCATATCAATTGAACGGGGTGATTTCATTCCGTTTTCAACACCCGTCTTCGTTATTTCATTGAAAGTAATTCTATTCGCCTTGCTCATATCAAGATCGAGCAAGGTTGCAAGATGCCAGGAAATTGCTTCGCCCTCACGGTCGGGGTCGGTTGCGAGAAAAATCTCGTCGCTTTCGGCTACCTTAGCCTTAAGCTCCTTAACGAGCTTTTCCTTTCCCTTTATTACGGAATACTTAGGGGCAAAGTCGTTTTTGATATCAACGCTGAGCTTCGCAGCAGGGAGATCACGGACATGACCCATAGATGCGGTAACATCATAATCCTTTCCGAGGTATTTTTTAATTGTCTTAACCTTTGTGGGTGACTCCACGATAATAAGCTTTGACATATTGTTCTATCATCCTATTTCAGTTTATAGTTTTTACCTGCTCTGAGCTCAACGAGATCGAAAAGCTCCAGCTCGGTCATTGCACAGGCGAAGGCGCTGACGCCCAGGTCTGTTTTTATAATCAAATCTTCCATCTGCATTTCGCAGGATTCAAACGCGCGGTAAATCTTGCGCGCATTTTCGCTCAAGCCTTCCGGCTCAGGCTTTCTCTGAGCTTTTTCTTCAACCTTCTTCTTTGAAGGCTTTCCCTCCTCCACCTGATAAGACGGAGACTCCGTTACGGTAAGCTCTGTTTCAATTTTGGTGAGGTCAAGAAGCTCCGGATGCGTTATAAGGTATCCGCAAAGAACATCATATGCATTGAATACAGGTTTTGCTCCGTCACGGATAAGCTTGTTTGTACCCGTGAAGCAACTGAAAATAATTTCACCCGGAACGGCAAAAACCTCTCTGCCTTGTTCAAGAGCGTAGTTCGCCGTTATCAGCGAACCGCTTCTTTCGCCTGCTTCGATAACAACCGTTCCGTAAGACAGACCGGAGATGATTCTGTTTCTTATCGGGAAATTTCTCGCCGTTGCCTGAGTTCCCGGAGGATACTCCGTCACGAGTACACCGTTCTTTTCAATCTGACGGCGAAGCGCAACATTTGCAACCGGATAGGAGCAATCCAATCCGCAACCGAGGACTGCAACAGTCTTTCCTCCTGCATCAAGAGCGCCCTGATGCGCCATCGCATCTATGCCCAAAGCTCCGCCGCTGACAACCAGCGCCCCCGAACGCGTAAGCGATGCTGAAAGCGCTCTTGCCGCTCTTGAGCTGTTAACCGTCGGCTCTCTTGTGCCGACAACAGCAATGGATATTTTGTTTTTCAAACAGTCTAAATCTCCGCTGTAATAAAGAACCATTGGAAAATTAGGCAATTTGAAAAGCAGAGACGGATATTCTCCGTCATTCGGCGTTACCATTTGCCAATTATTTTTAACGCAGGTTTCAAAGATATTCTTCGCCCTTGTCAAATCCTGATTAAGAAGCTTTGACACCTGCTTAGGAGTGAAAACTCCCGAGAGACGCCATTCATTTTCACCTGCGTAATATAAAGCCTTTGCCGAGCCGAAATATGAAAAAATCTCATCTGTCTTTATGCTTGAGCTGATTCCCAAGGTCTGTTGAAGCCATATCCAATAAATTCTGTCGCTCATTTTCTGACCATCTCCCAGATAAGAATTGCCGCCGCAGTTGATGCGTTGAGTGACTCAGCCCTGCCTTCCATAGGAATAGTTATTCTCTTGCGGCAGGCAGACATTGTTTTCTCAGTAACTCCGTTTCCTTCATTGCCGACAACGCAAACAACGCCGCTCGGCATATCAACCTTTGTTATAAGCTCCGCTGAGCTGTCAGGAGTTGACGCAAGGGTAAGAATACCTTTTTCGTTGAGCTTTTCAATAAGCTTTGCCGCGTCATCGCAGACATAAACAGGCAATCTCAGTGCGGATCCCATTGAAGCTCTGAGCGCCTTCGGATTATAAACATCACAGCCTCCGCAAACAATCATTCCGTCAATGCCGAGAGCTTCAGCCGTCCTGGAAACAGCGCCGAAATTTGACGGGTCCTGAACATTTTCAAGAAAAATATATTTACCCTGCGGGTTTATTCGCGCAGTTTCAGCCTGCCTGAGCGAAGCTGAACAAACGCAGAAAACACCCTGTGGATTCTGCGTATCCGAAAGCTTGGAAGAAATCTCTTCGCTTATTTCAAAAGCTTCCTGCGCTACTGCAATGATTTTTTCTGCATATGAGGCATACTTTTCCAGAGCCTTCGCCGTAAAAAAAGCTCTGACAACAGCAACATTATTTTCCGCCGCATCTGCGCAAAGCCTTGCACCCTCCAAAAAGAAAAGCCCTGCTTCGCGCCGTTCTCTTGCGCTGTCACGAACGCTGACAGCAGCTTTGATTTTTTCATTCTGTTTAGCAGTCAACCGTTCCATTTCCAGCACTCCTTTTAGAAAATGTACCACCCTGACAGGGCAAAAACGCTCGCATAGTGTTACTTATAAAAAGACAAATTCACGCCCCCATATCTCAGGGGCGTGATATAAGATTATTATTTAAGAGCTGCCTTAGCTTTCTCTGTAAGAGCTGTGAATGCAGCAGGATCAGCGATTGCAATCTCTGAAAGCATCTTACGGTTAAGTGTGATGCCTGCCTTGTTAAGGCCGTTCATGAATGTTGAATAATTCATACCGTTCATCTTGCAAGCTGCTGAGATTCTTGTGATCCAAAGACGACGGAAGTCGCGCTTCTTCTGCTTGCGTCCGACATATGCATACTGTCCGGACTTCATAACTGCCTGCTTAGCAGTTTTGAAAAGACTTGACTTTGAGCCATAGTAGCCCTTAGCCATTTTCATTACTTTATTTCTTCTCTTACGAGTCATGGTAGCGCCTTTAATACGAGCCATGGTAAGTTACCTCCAATTTTAAAATTTTAATTTGCTTTTGCTGCCGTAAGCAGCACCTTCTTATTTGTAAGGAATCAAACGCTTGATCTGCTTAACATTTGTTGTGTCAGCAACAACTGTCTGACGAAGACCTCTTTTACGCTTTGTTGTCTTCTTGTTAAGGATGTGTGACTTATTAGCGTGGCCGCGGATAGGCTTACCGTTCTTAGAGAGCTTAAAGCGCTTCTTTGCACCGCTGTGTGTTTTAATTTTAGGCATGGTTTTTTCCTCCTTATTAATTCTTTGATGATTTGGCTGCTAAAAACATCAGCATTGAACGTCCTTCGAGCTTTGCAGGTTTCTCGACCGTTCCGAACTCGCTGCAGGCATCTGCAAACTTGCTCATTGTGACCAGACCGTTTTCCGGATGAGCCATTTCACGGCCGCGGAATCTGATTGAAACCTTGACTCTGTTACCACCTTTAAGGAATTTAATAGCGTGGCCGACCTTTGTTTCAAAGTCGTGTGTGTCGATATTAAGAGACAAACGAACCTCTTTGATTTCAATAACTCTTTGGTTTTTCTTGGCTTCTTTTTCACGCTTCGTCTGCTCGAAGCGATACTTGCCGTAATCCATAATTTTGCAGACAGGCGGCTTTGCCTGAGGAGCAATTTTAACAAGGTCAGTTCCTTTTTCTTCTGCAAGGCGCAAAGCTTCTTCAATAGGCATAACGCCAAGCTGATTGCCTTCAGAGTCGATTACTCTGACTTCCTTGTCACGGATTTCTTCATTGATCTGAGTTTCTTTCGTAGCGATGTTCAAGCACCTCCAAATGCTTAATAATAAAATCAAAGCACGGATGGAACATACCCCACCCGTGCAAAATCACATAATACAAGACGGAAAACCGCCGTTGAATATTGACCGC
>JAGAVE010000068.1 GCA_017942105.1 Clostridia bacterium
AATACTGACCAAGCGAGGCTTAGTCAGTATCTACGACTACTACTTAAAAGTAGCACATATTTAATTTTGAATTGAACCGCCCTGTGCCGAACGGCATGCAGGGTGGTGTGAGAGGGCGATTAATTTCGCCCTACTCGATTAGTGTTTATCAGCAATCATTACAATGACGATAACAATCGTGATGAAAAAGACCGCAAATGTTCTGTATCCCGATGCCCAGACCGTAGGCGAAAAGCCCATAATCATTCTTGAGCCGAGACCGACACCGAGAATGAGATAAGCTTTTAATATTTCAAGCTTATTCTCAAGTAGGAAAGCAACGGTGGCGAGCACGCAGATTGCTATTGCGATAAAGAAGATATCGGGAATCGGCTCAAACAAATAAAACTGAGTGTTTTTTGATTTGCCGGTCAACAAAAGGAACAGGCTGTTGTACCTGACAGAGGTGAGTGAAAGGGTAGTGAAAACTATCGCAGACGCACAGGGAAAAACAGCAATAACTTTTTGAACGACACCTTTTTTAGATACGAACACGGTAACCGCAAGAAAAGCGGTGAATGCGATAAAGCCGATGGCTGCCCAGGTTCCTCTCATCGTCATACCGTAGAAGGTGGAAGAAAAGCCAAGCTCTAACTTGTTGAAAAGAGTCAATGATTCGAATTCGGGGAAGTATCTTGCAATTTCACGCACCATTCTCGAATTGTCACCGCTGAGGTTTCTTGTATATGCCGCAACTGCACTGCCTACGCTGAGAAGAGCCTGCATAAGAGCGAATAAATGAAATTTCTTTTTTGTCAGCATAACGGAGATGCCGAAAAGGAAAGCAAAGCTCAATACGACCGTCATCATTTCCATATTAAGCGCATACAGCAAAAGGGGAAGGGCAAAAATGTAATAAAGCCTGAAGCCTTCGCTGTATGTTTTTTGGAAGATAAGGAGATTTACGAGCGCAAAGGTTATCGGCCAAAGATAGTTGATGTTGGTTGCAATGAAACCGGCATCAACCATTGCCATCGTCGGGTAAAGCGGAAGAGTACAGAAAAGAAGAGCTGAGAGTTTTTTATTTTCTGCAGGTACAAGCTCTGTCAGCGTTTTTGCCATTAAAACGAGGATAAATGGATTGGATATTCTCCAGAGGATGTTATATCTGCTGAAAACAAATGTAAGACCGTCGGTGAGCGGCCTTGCTTTTCCTTGCATAAATTGCGAAAAAGGAACAGCCGTTGATACGCTGAAAACCTTGTCGTCGCCCCAGTTGAGCGGCAGGAAAATATGTACGATAGCAGCAATAATAAAAAGCAGAAGAAACGGGTGACAGAGCACAAAATCCTTGATTGACTTGGATTTGTGAATATCAACACCGTGTTTATCATTGTTCCTCAACACTCAACTCACCTCAAAAATATGTTACTGATAATATATCACTTTATTCTTGCGTTTTCAATTCCTTTGGTTTAAAATAATTACGGTGATGAAAATGAATATGAATTTTTTTGTCAACACGAGACTTATAACGGGTGTTGACTGTGTTAAAAACAATGCCGAAAAACTTGGCTCTTACGGTGACAAGTGCCTTATCGTAACGGGTGCTTCGTCCGCTAAAAAATGCGGAGCACTTGATGATGTTATGTTTGCTCTTGATAAGACGGGAGTGAAATATGAAATCTATGATAAAATCAGGCAGAATCCGACTGTTGAATCCTGCTTTGAAGCAGGAAGATTTGCCAATGAAATCAAGGCGGATTTTATTATCGGAATAGGCGGAGGTTCTCCTCTCGATGCCTCGAAGGCGATAGCTGTTGTTGCCGCAAATCCTGATATTTCAGAAGCAGAGCTTTATGCAATGAACTGGGAAAATCAGCCTCTTCCCGTTGTAGCCGTCGGAACTACCGCAGGAACGGGAAGCGAAGTGACGGGTGTAGCCGTAATCACAAACAGCAAAGGCTTCAAGAAAAGC
This sequence comes from Clostridia bacterium, assembly GCA_017942105.1. Taxonomy (GTDB): domain Bacteria; phylum Bacillota; class Clostridia; order Oscillospirales; family Acutalibacteraceae; genus CAG-488. The sequence continues at coordinate 1,958 of JAGAVE010000068.1, forward strand.
TTCAGAAACGATCTTTCTTATCCTTTTTTATCTTTAGGTGATCCGAAATATACGGTAAGCCTCAGCGATTCCTTTACCCGTTCAACGGCTGTTGATGCACTTGCTCATTGCGTTGAGAGCTTTTTTAACCGTTCTGCAAACGATATCTCAAAGGCTTTTGCTGTTACGGGCGTCAAAAAGCTTCTGAAGGTTTTTGAAAAGATTGCAGAAAAATCAACCGATGCTCTTGATATGAACGACAGAGAGCAGCTTTATAATGCGTCAATCTATGGCGGTCTTGCAATTTCCGTTACGGGCACTGCATTTCCGCACGCTCTCGGTTATTTCCTTACCGAAAACTACGGTATAGCTCACGGAACAGCTTGTGCGGTATTTCTAAATGAATTTGTGGATTATAACGCTGAGATTATGCCTGAGCTGACGGATGAGTTCTTTGATGAAATCCGTTACACAAGAGATGATTTCAAAGCTCTTGTAAGCAAAATCACACCGTCTGTTGTTGTGACGCTCAGCGATGAAGATATTAAAAATCTTTCCGTTCGTTGGGAGAATAATGCGGCGCTTAAAAGGAACCACGGCAATGTTGATACAGCTTTCGTTAACTCGCTTTTAAGAAAATTATTTTAATTCCATATTGAAACGGCAGGAAAATTGTAGTATAATTTTACCATCAAAAATGGGAGGTTGGCAATATGATAACCATCAAATCAATTTTATCCCTTCTCCTTTCAGCCCTTATAGGTATTTCAGGCTGGTTTGGTATGACAGGTGATAAAGCAACAGGTGAAACGGAGTATAAAACATACAAGAATGTTATTCTTATGATCGGTGACGGTATGGGATTCAACACTCTTGAGGCTACAAAGAAGCTTAAAAATGTTGATCTCGTTATGGAGACAATGCCCGTTCTCAGTCAGTCTGAAACAAGAAGCCTTACAAACAAGGTTACGGACAGCGCAGCGGGCGGTACAGCACTTGCTTGCGGCGTAAGAACATATAACGGTGCAATCGGTGTTTACGCTTTTAACCCGTTTGCAAATAAATGGCAGTATCCGATTTCTCTTTCAGAGTATGCCATTGAGCAGGGTAAGGTAGCCGGCGTTATTACAACTGACGAAACAAGCGGTGCAACTCCTGCTTCTTTCTCAGCTCACGCAATTGCACGCGGTGAAGAAAAAAATATTTCATATGATCAGATGTCATCTGACCTCACTCTTATCTGGGGCTGTGCTTCTGAAAGCGTAACAGAAGAGAAGTGCGCTGAAAATGGATTTGACTATTTCACAACAGCAACAGAAATGGAAGCTCTTGAAGAGGGCTCACGCTCATTCGGTCAGTTCAGTTGGGAAGATATCGCTGCTGTCAAGAGCGATTATGATACCCCTTATCTTGCAGATATGACAGAGAAAGCAATCGATCTTCTTGATGACGATGAGGACGGCTTCTTCCTTATGGTTGAAGGCGCTCATATTGATAAGTTCTCACACGACAATAACTTTGACGGCTCAACAAGTCATACGGTTGAGTTCGACAAGGCAATTGAGGTTGCTCTTGAGTTTGCTGCTCAGGACGGCGAAACACTCGTTGTTGTTACTGCTGACCACGAAACAGGCGGTATCACATACGATGCAGAAAACGATGAGTATTACTATACATCAGGCAGCCATACAGGCGTAAATGTTCCTGTTTTTGTTTCAGCGGCAGATGCAGGCTTCATTGACGGCAAGGCTTATAAGAACTGCGAGATTTCAGTTCAGCTCGCTCGTGTTATGGGCGCAAAAGAGGAAGATTTCCCGAGAATTAAACTTTAATTTATGAGAAGGGCTGTTTTCAGCCCTTCTTATTTTTATAGGCAGTGTGTCGGATAAAAGGTTCTTATTTCCGTTTCTGCGATGAGTGATTTTAGCAATAAAGTAGCCGGGCGTAGGTTGAGAATAACAGATTTTAAAGGTTTTAAAGTTTGTGCAAAACATAAAAGTGTAATTTTTTTATTTGCATATTGATTTTATTTCTCTTATTTGATAAAATAAAATGGTAATTATGACTTTGGAGGTCGGAAAAATGAAAGTTACAAAGAAAATTTTAGCAGTTCTTCTTTGTGTTGTTATGGCTTTTTCGGCTATGACAGTTGCATTCAATGTTTCTGCTAAGGAAGATGTTGTTCCCGTAATCTTCGTTCCCGGTATCGGTCAGTCTCAGACTTACAAGTATGACGATGCAGGAAATGTGGTTGCAGACTGGAATCTTCTTCACATCAATACGGACTTTGCGAGCTTCGGCTTTATGGATTGGGCAAACCTTGTTAAGTTTGTTGCAGAGTTTATTACCTCTCTCGCTCTTCAGAGAGATGTTATTCCCTCATCAAGCATTGACAATGTTCTTGAGGTTTTCTTTGCAGATCACCTCAGCGATGAGAACGGAGACCCTATCAACAATGTTGTAACTCCGCTTCATAAGTATCCTGTTTCAGAATACGACGAAGAAGCAAGAGATATTTTTGACGACAGAATCCCTTGTCAGTTCCTTCTCGATGAAATCGGTGAAGAAAATGTATATTGCTACAATTATCCCGTTTTCTCAAACGCTGACAAGAACGCTGTAGGTCTTAATGACTTTATCGAGAATGTCGTTATTGCGCAGACAGGTGCAGATAAGGTTATCCTTGTTCCTATGAGTATGGGTGCAAGTGTTGTTAACAATTACCTCAACCAGTATCCTGACGCAGGCAGGGTTGAAAAGATTATCAGTATCGTAGGTGCTTGGGACGGCAGTGATGTTTTTGCTGACCTTATGCTCGGCGACTTTGACGATAATGCACCTGCAATGGTTTATACAAACCTTCTCGGCGAGCTTGGCTTTGTTGATCCTTATGTTGGCTCGATCATCAATATCGCTGCAAGAATCCTTCCCAAGCAGGAGCTCAGAAACATTCTTGACGATATCGTTGATTCACTCGTCAGAACTCTTTTCCTTCAGAACACATCATTCCTTTCTCTCTGCCCGTCAGGCAGATATGAGGAGTTTGCGGCTAAGTATCTTCAGGGCGAGGATATGGCTGATGTAAAGGCTCAGACAGACAGATATGCTGAAGCTCAGGCAAACCTTGAAGAAAGACTTATGTATCAGCAGAATAAATACGGTACAGAGTTTTATTTCATCAGCGGTTATAATCTTGCCTTCGGCGATGAGGACTATGGTTTCTTCAAGTTCTTCGAGTCATATGACACAACAAACTCAGACGAAATCATCCAGATTTCTTCAACAGCACCGGGTACATCATATGTACCTGCCGGTCAGTCATTCAGCGCAGAATATATCGCTGACCCTGCACATAATGTTTCACCCGATGGCTCAATCGATGCTTCAACCTGCTATTTCGAGGATACATCCTGGTATTTTGAAGGCCAGAAGCACGAGCTTACCGATAACAACACGGCTTTGAGCCTTGCGTTTGAAATTGCTCTTGGCAACATCCGTTCAGTTGATGATTGTAAGGATACATATCCGCAGTTCAATGAGTCAAGATTTGCAAGAAGACTTACAAGAGACTACCTTCCCGATGCGGCAACGATCGACCGTTCGATTCTTGATGCAGAGGATGCTGCGAGACTTGACGCTGCAGTTGCAGAAGCTGAGGCTATGCTCGCTTGCACGATCAATGACCGTGATGCAGATGATGAGGTAATCGTTGCTCTCAAGGATATTCTTATCGAGCTTAATGTTAAGTATAATATCTGGGAAGACAGATATCTTCCTCCTGTTGAAGATCCGACAATGGATGCTGTTGAGCTTGTTCTCGGCATTGTATCCGATGTACTTCTCTTGATCTTCGGTCAGAAGGGATTTGCAGATTTCTGGTCATTCCTTCCGTTAGAATTCTGATTTGATTTCCGGCACCGTTTTTGCGGTGCCGGTTTTCTGTTTGCAGGAATATTATTGTGGATTTATCAACAAAAAATGAAGCAAAATATTCGATTTAATTTATACATAAAATATTCCCTTTTCGTTGACAAACATCGGCGATTATGTTAAACTTTTTTAAGTAAGATTTTCTTTGCATATTGCTCAGAAACAGGCAGGCTTTTGCGTTTTATATCCCGAAAGGAGCAGGTTATGGACTTTATTCTTAAAGGTGGAAAAGCATATGTTGACGGCAAATTTAAGAAGCAGGATATTCTTGTTTCCAACGGCCGTATTGCCGCCGTCTCTAATTGTCTTTTTTTGGATTATGCGCAGATTATAGACTGCGAAAATATGAATATTTTACCCGGGCTTGCAGATGTTCATGTGCATTTGCGAGAGCCGGGTTTTTCTTATAAAGAAACAATAAAAACAGGAACCGAGGCTTGTGCACACGGCGGATATACGCTCGTCTGCTCAATGCCGAATCTTAATCCTGCGCCGGACAGCCTTGATAATCTTAAGGTTCAGCTTGATATCATTGAGAAGGATGCTGTTATAGATGTCCGTCCTTACGGCACGATTACTGTAGGCGAAAAGGGCGAAGAGCTTTCTGATATGGAAGCTATGGCTGAGTATGTTGCAGGTTTTTCAGACGATGGCAGGGGGGTGCAGAGTGAGGAGCTTATGCGTCAGGCTATGCTTAAGGCGAAAGCTCTCGGCAAGATGATAGTTGCCCATTGCGAGGATAACAGCCTTCTTAACGGCGGATATATTCACGATGGTGAATATGCAAGGCAACACGGGCATAAAGGTATATGCTCAGAAAGTGAATACGGCCCGATTGCACGAGACCTGAAGCTTGTTGAAGAAACGGGTTGCAGCTACCATGTCTGCCATATATCAACAAAAGAGAGTGTAGATATTATCCGTAAAGCGAAGGCAAGAGGTGTTGATGTAACCTGTGAAACAGCTCCGCATTATCTTGTTCTTTCAGATAAAGATCTTCAGGAGAACGCGCGTTTTAAGATGAACCCTCCGCTCAGAGGCGAAGAGGACAGAAAAGCCCTCGTAGAAGGTATTCTTGACGGAACAATAGATATGATTGCAACAGACCACGCACCTCATTCGGCAGAAGAGAAGAGCAAGGGTCTTAAGGACAGTATGATGGGAGTTGTCGGAATAGAAACGGCATTCTCTGTTATGTATACACACTTTGTTAAGAAAGGGCTTATGTCGCTCGAAAAGCTCGTCGAAATTATGAGCATAAATCCGTGCAACAGGTTCGGATTTGCAAACGGGATAAAGGTCGGAGAAAAGGCAAATCTTACGGTCTTTGATCTCAATGAAAAATACTCTGTCAATCCGGAAGAATTCCTTTCAAAGGGCAGAAGCACTCCTTTTGAAGGCGTGGAGCTTAGTGCAAAATGTGTTCTTACGGTCGCTGACGGTGAAATAGTGTATAGTGCTGAGAGGTAAATGATGAAGCAGGTATTTTTGAAAATTACGGAAAACAAAAAAATCGCAAAAGATGTATGGCTTATGGTGCTTGAAGGCGATGTGTCGGCAATAACGGCATCCGGTCAGTTTGTAAATATTAAGCTGGACGGCTTTTATTTAAGACGCCCGATATCTGTTTGTGATTATGACGAAAACACACTTACGATAATCTATAAAGTAGTCGGCGAGGGTACTCAGGCTATGGCAGAGCTTGAATGCGGCGCTGAGCTTGATGTCCTTGTCGGTCTCGGCAACGGGTACGATATTTCAAAAAGCGGAGATGCTCCCGTACTCATCGGCGGCGGTGTCGGAGTGCCTCCGATGTATAACCTCTGCAAAAAGCTTGTTGCAGAGGGCAAAAATGTGAAGGTTATCCTCGGATTTAACAAGAAAGAGGAGATATTCTTCGAAGATGAGTTCAAAGCTCTCGGCGCTGAGGTTTATATAACGACAGTTGACGGAAGCTACGGCACAAAGGGCTTTGTTACGGATGTGCTTAAAAATCTCAGTTATTCTTATTTCTTCACCTGCGGTCCGATGCCTATGTTTAAGGCAATTGAAGCGACGGCGGTAACCAGCGGTCAGTACAGCTTTGAAGAACGAATGGGATGCGGTTTTGGTGCTTGTATGGGTTGCTCCTGCAAGACTAAATACGGCAATAAACGAATCTGTAAGGATGGTCCGGTTCTTGAAAGGGAGGAGATTATATGGTAAATACAAAAGTAGAGCTTTGCAAAATAATGCTCGATAATCCCGTAATTCCCGCAAGCGGAACCTTCGGCTTCGGCTATGAGTTTGCAGAGATTTATGATATAAACTGCCTTGGAACATTCTCGTTCAAGGGTACTACTAAGGATGCCCGCTTCGGCAATCCGACCCCTAGAATTGCTGAGTGTGAAAGAGGAATGATAAATGCTGTCGGTCTTCAGAATCCCGGTGTTGAGGCTGTTATCGCTAATGAGCTTCCTAAGTTGAAGGAATGCTTTCATAAGCCGGTTATGGCAAATGTCAGCGGTTTTGCAATTGAGGACTATGTTTATACCTGCGAAAAGCTTGATAAAGAGGAGCAGGTGGGTTGGCTTGAAGTAAATGTTTCCTGCCCGAATGTTCACGGAGGCGGCATGGCTTTCGGCACATCGGCGCAAGCGGCTGCGGAGGTTACAAAGGCTGTAAAAGCGGTAACAACGAAGCCTGTTATCATCAAGCTTTCTCCCAATGTAACGGATATCGTTTCGATTGCTAAAGCTTGTGAAGAAGCGGGTGCTGACGGTATCAGCCTTATAAACACTCTTCTTGGAATGAGAATAGATTTAAAAACGAAGAAACCCGTAATTGCAAATAAAATGGGCGGCTTCTCAGGCCCGGCGATTAAGCCTGTTGCGTTGCGGATGGTTTATCAGGTTTATGAAGCAGTTAACATTCCTATCGTAGGAATGGGTGGCGTTTCAACGGCGGAAGATGTTATAGAATTTATGCTTGCAGGTGCAACGGCTGTTCAGGTCGGCGCGGCAAACCTAATTGATCCGTTTGCGGCAAGAGATATAATCGATAATCTTCCTGCTGTAATGGAAAAGTATTCAATAGAAAATTTAAGTGATATAATAGGAGGAGCACACTAATGGGTAAGGATGTAATTGTAGCTTGCGACTTTTCAAGCAAGGCGGATGTAATGAACTTTCTTGATAAGTTCAACGGAGAGGGTAGAAAACCCTTCGTAAAAATCGGTATGGAGCTTTTCTATGCTGAAGGTCCGCAGATAGTAAAGGAAATCAAGGAGAGAGGACACAAGATTTTCCTTGACCTTAAGCTTCACGATATTCCCAATACGGTTAAAAAATCAATGGCTGTTCTTTCAGGTCTTGATGTTGATATGACAAATCTTCACGCAAGCGGAACGATAGCGATGATGGAAGCCGCCCTTGAAGGACTTACCCGTCCCGATGGCTCAAGACCGATACTTATTGCCGTAACTCAGCTTACTTCAACAAGTCAGGAGCGTATGACAAACGACCTTCTCATCAATGAACCTATCGACAAGGTTGTTATGCACTATGCTCACAATGCAAAGCTTGCAGGTCTTGACGGTGTTGTTTGCTCTCCGCTTGAGGCAGGCAAGGTTCACGAAACCTGCGGTAATGATTTTGTTACGGTAACTCCGGGTGTAAGATTTGCTGACGGAGATATCGGCGACCAGGTAAGAGTTATGACTCCTGCAGAGGCTAAGAAGATCGGTTCTGACTATATCGTAGTCGGCAGACCTATTACTGCGGCGGCAGATCCCGTTGCGGCATATAACAGATGCGTAGCAGAGTTTGTTGATTAAATTTGAATTGATATAAAGGAGATTAAAACAATGGAGAAACTTATTGCAAAGGATTTACTCAAAATAAAGGCGGTTTTCTTCCGCCCCGAAGAGCCTTTTACATGGGCAAGCGGTATCAAAAGCCCTGTTTACTGTGACAACAGACTTACGCTTACAGCTCCCGAAGTAAGAACTGATGTTGAAAACGGACTTGCAAAGCTCATTAAAGAGAAATACCCCGAGGCAGAGGTGCTTATGGGTACATCAACAGCAGGTATCGCTCACGCGGCTATTACTGCTCATCTTCTTGATATGCCGATGGGTTATGTCCGCTCGGGAAATAAGGACCACGGCAGACAGAATCAGATCGAAGGTAAGCTTCTCCCGGGTCAGAAGGTAGTCGTTGTCGAAGACCTTATCTCAACAGGCGGAAGCGTTATTGAGGTTGTAAATGTTCTTCGCGAAGCAGGTGCAGAGGTGCTCGGCATTGTTTCAATCTTCACATATGGTATGAAGAAGGGTCTTGTACGCCTTGAAGAAGCAAATGTAACTAATTACAGTCTTACCAACTTTGATGTTATTGCTGAGGTTGCCGCAGAGGAAGGCTATATTGCGACAGAAGATATACAGAGACTTATCGCATTCAGAAACAACCCGTCCGACGAAAGCTGGATCGGAGGCGTTAAATAATGAGAAGTGTAATTGATATCCTTGATCTTTCGGTTGAAGAGCTTGATGAGCTTGTTGCTTGTGCGAAGGATATAATTGCAAATCCGTC
>JAGAVE010000069.1 GCA_017942105.1 Clostridia bacterium
ACGGGATGCCGTATTTTGATAGAAGTCGGTGTCGATAGCGAAGAGGGTCCACCCGTTCCCATACCGAACACGGTAGTTAAGCTCTTCAGTGCTGAAAATACTTGGCGGGCAGCCGCCCGGGAAGATAAGGCGACGCCGACACATTTTTTTTAAAACCTATGCCTCAATAGCTCAGCTGGCAGAGCACGCGGCTGTTAACCGCGGTGTCACAGGTTCGAGCCCTGTTTGAGGCGCCATAGAAAGACCATCGTCATTCGACGGTGGTCTTTTTATATCGTATTAAATATGATTCAATCTGTAATGCCTCGTTAGTTAATATCGCGGCTGTTAACTGACGAGAGGAACTGACCGTCCGGTGGACGAATAGTCAGGTCATCGAGTAGGAAGAAACAAGGAGGATCACAAAGCGCTCCAAGCGAGTAAGACGACTATGTTTGTCAACAACTAAAACTAATTAACAATTTTGATTTCATATATAAATAATCTAATAATAAACAGAAAGTAAAATACTACACTTTATGAAGAAGTCTAATGGTTGGCAGCTACAAAACTTAATTTTGGGTAACATATATGTAGATAATGTGTTGAAATTTTCTAAAACAGGATACTCCAAATTTACAGGTAAATTTGATTTCAATGTGAATGTAAAAAACGGACAAACCTTAAAAATTGCAGTAGGAATTGAACAGCGAAATAAGGGTAAGTATACTTACGAAATAGCTGTTGTTAATTCTAAACTCACAAAATAATATTATTATAATTAAGGTACGGCAGGAATTGCCATCATAATTTTGGCAGTTTTACCGCTGAAAAACAAAGTTTTTAAATACATTTTTTTGGTATGATTTTTGTCATATCATCAAAATAGAGTTATCTTGTGGTTTCGAGATAACTCTATTTGCAAATATAACTTGAAAAGATCTACAAGAAAGATTTGATTATATGAAAATCAGTTTTTGACCGATAATTCTAAACCCCGAGACTCGCGGAAAACGAATCTCGGGGTTTAACTGTTTTATAATGCTGCAATGATTTTATCAGCGGCGGCGTAGAGCTCCTCTATCTCTGCGAGCTCAACTGCACCCTTATCAACAAGTCCTGCAATTTCGCTTCTGATGGGAAGCTTTGCGAGGACGGGGATATTCATTTCCTTTGAAACCTCGTCAAGCTTGCTTTCGCCGAAAACGGAAATTTTCTTACCGCAATCGGGGCATTCAAGATAGCTCATATTCTCAACGATGCCGAGAATGGGCACATTCATCATATTTGCCATATTAACTGCCTTTTTGACGATCATCGTAACGAGATCCTGCGGAGTTGTTACGATAACGATTCCGTCAACGGGGATGGACTGGAAAACGGTCAGCGCAACATCGCCTGTTCCCGGAGGCATATCGACGAACATATAATCAACATCGCCCCAGAAAACCTCCTGCCAGAACTGCTGGATAACGCCTGAAATAACGGGACCTCTCCAGATAACGGGTTGATCCTCTTTTTCAAGAAGAAGATTTATTGACATAAGCTTGATGCCCGTTTTTGTTTCGGCAGGGAGAAGACCTAATTCATTTTGCATGGCAGGGCCTTTTGCGCCGAAAGCCTTAGGAATGGAAGGACCTGTTATATCTGCGTCGAGAATGGCGCAGGCATTTCCTTTGACCTGCATCGCTGTTGTAAGCATTGATGTTACGAGCGATTTGCCGACACCGCCTTTTCCGCTGACAATGCCGATAACCTTTTTAACTTTGCTGTATTCATTACACGGAACGTGCAAATCGTTTTTTTCGCTGCAGTTTGATGAGCAGCTTGAACAGTTACCTGTGCAACCCATAGTTACATCTCCTTAAACAAAATATTTTCTACGGCTCTTGCGGCGTCTTCTACAATCTGAACGCAGGGCCTTTTTTTATAATACTGCGCGGTTCTTGCCTCTGGTGTCGGGTCAATAAAATTGCCTTCGCCAAGGCTGAGAAGCTCGCGGCAGACTATTGTCGGATATTCTTTTTTAAACTCTGAAATGATTTTTTGCACTACCTCGTAGCACTTCATCTTGGACTCGGCATCGCTGCCAACTGTTGCGCCGTGTTTTAATCCGACGAGCATCGAGGCTCCGCAAACCGCTCCGCAGACCTCTCTCGATCTGCCGACGCCTCCGCCGAGACCTGCCGAAACCTTAAGCGCTGTTTCTTCATCCATACCGAATTCGCCTGCAAAGGCGGCAAAAACAGCCTGCGAACAGTTAAATCCGCTCTTGAAAAGCTCAACTGCTCTTTCAACTCTTGCTGACATTCTTTTCGCCTCCTTTGTGCTGACTATTATAGTATTCTATCACAGTTGTGAAAAAATGCAAGTGCCTATTTACTTGACTTTGCTGCAACGGGGTATTATAATTTAGAAGAAAAAATATTTTTCGGGAGATTTTTATGGATAAGATTTTTACTAAAATTCACGATATATGCAGAAAGTTTATTAAAAACGAAAAGCTGATGAATATCATCGTCAAGCTTGTTTCAAAGGAGGTTTTTTCTTATCTTCTTTTTGGCGTGCTGACGACTGTTGTCAATATGATCGTTTTTAAAATTTTCAAGGACAGAATGGATGTCCTCATTGCCAATATCATCGCGTGGGTCGCTGCTGTTATTTTTGCCTTCGTTACAAACAAGCTCTTTGTTTTCGAAAGCAAAAGCTGGGCGCCGAAGGTTCTTGCGAAAGAGATTCCGTCTTTTACGGGTGCGAGAGTGCTGACCCTCGGTATAGAAGAGCTCGGACTTTTTGTTATGATTAACCTTCTTCATCTTGAAAAAGTGCTGACAATACCATCCCTTGTCAGCGGCGAAATGGTTATAAAGCTTATTATTGCAGTCGTTGTCGTTATTCTCAATTATATTTTCAGCAAGCTCATAATTTTCAGAAAAAAAGACTTTTCAAAGGAAGGTTAATATGAAAACTGTCAGCATTATTATTCCTGTTTATAATGTTGAAAATTATTTGAGACAATGCCTTGACAGCGTTATAAACCAGACTTACACTCAACTTGAAATAATCTGTGTCAACGACGGTTCACCTGATAATTCTTCAGAGATTCTTGAAGCTTACGCAAAGAAGGACGGAAGAGTAAAAATAATCAATCAGGAGAACCAAGGTCTTTCAGGTGCAAGAAATAAGGGAATTGAAGCCGCAACGGGAGATTACATCGCTTTTCTCGATTCGGACGATTGGATGGACGAGGAAACGGTTGCGGCGGCTCTCGCAAAAGCTGAGGATGCGGATACGGTTATGTGGGGCTATGTCCGTGAGTTTGCGGAAAAGTCGATTGAGAAAAAGATTTTTAACGGTGACAGAAGCTTCGATGAAAGTGAAACGCGCGATTTGCACCGCCGTCTTGCAGGGCTGACGGGTGAAGAGCTGAGCAATCCGGAAAATACGGATGCTCTTGTAACGGCTTGGGGAAAGCTTTACACCGCAAGCATAATAAAAAACAATAAGCTTCGGTTCGTCGATACGAAAATAATCGGAACGGAAGACCTTCTTTTTAATATGTATTATTTCGGCTTTGCAAAAAAATGCTTTTTTATTGATAAGCCGTTTAATCATTACCGCAAGGATAATGAATCGTCTTTGACAAGAAGCTATAAGGCTAAGCTTTTTTCGCAGTGGTCAGAGCTTTATTCAAGGATAAGAAATTATCTTAACGAAAATTCGCTTGGCGAGGATTTTCATAAGGCGCTCGATAACAGAATTTGCCTTAGTATGATAGGTCTCGGCCTTAACGAGCTTTGCAACAAAGCATCCCACTCTCAACGAATGAAAAATTTAAAATCAATTCTTTCGTCAGAGCAGTATAAGAGTGCTTTCGAAAATCTTGAATTTAGTTATTTCCCGATTCACTGGAAGATGTTTTTCGTTTTCTGCAAAAGAAGGAATACATTTTTTGTTTATCTGCTTCTCAATGCGATGCAGATGATGATAGGTAAATAATTCTGCTGAGGAGAGGTAGAAATGAAAAGTAAAAATTTTAATTATATGAAAAGGATTGCGGCGATATTTCTTTCCTCTGTGATTCTTGTTCTTTCGGCGTGTTCTTCGGATACTGTGCAGGAAAAGGATAATACGGCTGAAAAAGCAACTGAAGAAGTAGCGACAAAACTGCAGGACTATACTTGGGAGTTGCCTACACAAGAGTCTTTAACACAACCAACAAGTGAAACACAATTATCTGAAACTCAAACTTCGGCAGTTACTGAGGTTACCGGGACTTCGGGCGCAACCGAAACAGAAACCGTACCGCAAAAACCGTCGCAGGATAGTAGTGACACGAGCGTAAACCTTTACAAAACTCTACAGGCGGAGCTTCAGGCAGAAATCGACAAAAGGGATTTTTCAGATGTTGCCCGCCGATACCTTATGCTGTCGTTTGATAGTCTTTATCAGTATTATGATGTATGGGCCGATTTAAGATTCGGTATGCCTTCAAAAGAAGAGTATGTGAGAACAAATCTTATAAGTGTTATAAAAGACATAACGAAGCTGGATTTTATTGATATTGAAAGTCAAAAGGGTCAGGATTGGCTTGATGACGGCCACGCTTTAGGTGAAACAACAAGCAGCTTCAAAGTCACGATTGTATATTCTGAGGAGAACGGAAACAATGATGATATAATCTGTCTGCTTCACGAAATCAGACATGTCAAACAAAAGAAAATCGTGTTTAACAAGGAATATTTTAAGGGATATGAATATCTTAAACAGTTTTTAATTGAGGGCGATGCAAGCGATAAATCTTATTATGCGATGAATACTTGCGCATATCGGCGCAGATTTCACTGTCATTTAAGCGGCAACCGAACCTTGCGGTATGCTTCATTTTCGCCTTATGGATATCCGTGGCATTATACAATTTACAATGATTTGTTGTACTTGGTCGGATTTGATACTATGGAGCGGGTTTGTAACGGTGAATCGCCGGCTGTTATAAAGGAAACGATTGCTCGCAAGTACGGTGAACAGAGTGCGGATGACATTTTTAAGGCATTAAAAAATATGGGTAGCTCGGAAAAAGACTATGTTATTTTTAACAATGGTGTAGATTTTCAAAAAGAGTTTCTTAAGTGCGTTGAAAGGGATATAGCAAACCTGAAGACAAAGAGCGAGGTTATCAGCTTTACAAACCGATACAGGTTTTTAAAAATGAACAGCCTTGCGGAATTGGTTGAAAATGAAAAAGTCAGAACAAATGAGTTCTTTGATATTTATGCTTTGGACGAAAAGCTGACGCAAAAAATAATTTCAACAAAAGCATTTTCTTTCAGTAATAATGCAGAGGAAAATCACGATGCAATCAGGTGCCTTTTGTTTACAACGGACGAGGATTTTTTAGGTTATGAAGATGCACACAAACATATACAAGTGCCGGTGAATCTGAAGGAAGCCGACTATGAGTATAAAGACAAAAAGCTATTCCTGAATTATATAGACAGAGATACTGATTTCGAAGGAAGAGAAGTGACTCTTGAAATGAGTTTTTCCGGTGGCAAAGTTGTTGCGAAGGAAACGGATGAGGTTTGCAGGAACCTGAAACCGTTAATGTAGAACATAAAATGATGAAGGCTTCTTTTGGGTAATTTACACAAAAAAGAAGCCTTCAGTTTTATATTGTAAATTTGTAAATTTGTGCTATAATTAATTTACTATGGGTATGTGTTTCACGCCCTGATTGAAAGGAGATATATTATGAAAAAAGTATGGCTTTCTGTTCTTTCAGTCATTCTTTGCTTCAGCCTTATGATTCCGGCTGCAGTGCCGGCATTTGCTGAGACTGCTGAAGCTCCCGAGACTGATTCAACAGTTGAAAACCTTCCTGCCATCGATATCGATGGTATCCTCGGTTCTCTTGAGGGTCCTGCAGATGAGCTGGGCGATATGTTTGAATCGCTCTCGTCAACAAGCATTAAAACAATATTTATGAACACCCTTGCAAAGGTTGTCAACACTCTTTCCAATGCTCTTATCACAGTTCTCGGAAAGGGCATCAACCTCTTCATTCCGAAGACTCCTGCGTTGAATTCTTATGCAGATTTCAATCTTGATGAGTACGGCAACTTCTATGAAGGTATGGATGAATTTCTTGATAAGCCCGCCGTAGGTGCAAGATGGAGCCTCGGCTATGCTCAGGAATCAATTCTTCCCGATGATTTCGGTACGGTTCCCTATACAATGGGCGGCTACGGCCTTATGGCTGAAACAACAGAGACATTCGACGGTCTCTGGGTTCGTACAATCGTTCTTGATGACGGTTCGGGCAGAGGCAAGGTTGCATTCTGCGTTCTTGATGCAATCGGCATCGCTAACGCTGATGTAAGACTTATCCGCGCTGCTGTTGCAGATTTTGCAGAGGCTAACAATATCGTAAGCATCAATGTTTCAGTTACTCATACCCACTCAGGCATCGACCTTCAGGGTGTATGGGATAACACTGTAGGCAATGTTCTTAACAATATCACTCTCGGCGCTCTCGGACTTACAGATCTTCAGAGCGGTGTTGACCGTAAATTCCTTCAGACTATCATTGATCAGACTGCAAAGTCAATCAAGGATGCAACTGCAGATATGAAGACAGGTGAGCTTACACTTGCTAAGATGGATATCGGTGCAGATTACCTTCGCGACAGAACATATCCCGATAACTATGACGGAAATATGTACCGTCTTGAGTTCACTCCCGATAAGGCAGGCGCAACTCCTACGATTATCGCAACATTCGGCGTTCATCCTGAAAACTCAGGCTTCGGCCATACAGTTATTTCTGCAGACTTCATTCCTTATACAGAAGAAGTTCTTAATGCAGCAGGATATAACTTCATCTTCATTCAGGGTGCTGTAGGTACTATTACATATGACCGTCAGTATTCAAACGACGGCCTTGATCTTACAAGATACGAAGAAGCTGTCCGTTACGGTTGGGAAATCGGTTATTTCCTTCTCGGTATGGAATTGACAGAAGAAGAGTGCGAAGCTCTTAACTTCGAGCTTGGTGACTTCCTTGGCGTAGCTGAGTACGAAGGACAGGAAAACTACACAGTATGGTACGAGGGCTGGACTCCTGTTGAAGAAGAGGTAGTTAAGCCGATGCTTAACATCAAGCATATGCAGTATGTTATAGAGGTTTCAAATGTTCTTCTTGACATCATCGGCAAGTCAGGTATCACAGATTATTTCTTCCTTTATGACGATGCAACAGGCAAGTATTACGAAGTAACAGAATGCGGCTATATGGAGCTTGGCGATTCTCTCAACATCCTCATCAGCCCCGGCGAACACTACGGTGAAATCCTCAAGGGCGGCAAGGGTCTTGAAAACTTCGAGTATGATTCATACCGTGATATGTTCGGTGAGAACACAATCATCTTCGACCTTGCAAACGACGCTATCGGTTATATCGAACCCGATCCCGAGTTCGTAATGGCAGGTATGAAATACGATGAGAAGGATGACGAATTTGATACAGATACATGGTGCCTTATCTCATTTGGTGAGCATACAGCATCAACAGTTGCAGGCAAGTTCGTTGAACTCGTTGACAGCGTAAGATAATAAATTAAACCCACTGCTTCGGCAGTGGGTTTTGTTGTGTGAAGAGTAAATTTCTTTGAGAGGCAGGAGGATGTAATTTCTTCGGTATGAAGAGAATAAAGGGGTGCTTTGGCTGTTTTCAGTTTTTTCTGAGCCCCTTCGGATAGTGGTTTTTTGCCGTTGAGTTAACAACCTTAACTCCGCCGAGCGTGCAACCGTTAACCAATACGGTTGCCCAGCCGTTTTCACATTCACAGGGGATTGTGTTCCCTCTGAGGTAGCTTTCGGCTTCGTCGCAGGTCAGTTCAATCTGCCTTCTGAATTGTTTGCCCATCGCCATAAAAAACTGGTGATGAGGCTGGATATAATTTTTCTGAACCGAACCGATCGTAACTCCGCAGGAGAAAGCAACACCCTTTGGGACGATAAAATCAGGCTCAAAATAAACGATGTTTTCCTTATACTTTCTGACGCATTTTTTGTCGTAATCAATCAGTGTTGAATCAAGAAAATCGAAAACAATTTTTTCATCTGCCTTTGGAATTTTTTCAAGGGCATTTTCTCTTTTTATGCTTATGCAGCTTGTGTCTGTCTTTTTAAGCAGTGCAATAAACTGACCCTCGCCCTTTGAAATATGAGGATAAAAACGGCGGCAGAATGAAATGTTTTCGGTTTTGCATCCGTCAAAGAAAATTCCGTCGGCTGTAGCTTTTTTTACGCTTTCGTTGACCTCGATAAGCTCAAAGTTTTTGTTTTCGGAAAGAAATCTGTCTATGCACATTTCATTTTCCTCGGGCGAATATGTGCAGGTTGAATAGAGAAGATATCCGCCCTCATTAACGAAGTCCTTTGCATAGCTGAGAATTTCGTCCTGCCTTTCTGCGCAGAGCTTAACATTCTGCAGGCTCCATTCATTGATCGCTGTTTCGTCCTTGCGAAACATTCCTTCACCCGAACAGGGAGCATCAACTATAACGAGGTCAAATTCCTCGCCGAAAAGACCCGAAAGCCTTTTAACATCGGCGCAGGTTGTAACGGCATTTTTAATTCCGAGGCGTTCGATGTTTCCGGTCAGGATTTTACAGCGGGACGGAACAATTTCGTTTGAAACAAGCAGACCTCCGTCAAGACCGGCCGCCGCTTGCGTTGATTTTCCTCCCGGCGCGGCGCACAGGTCAAGAATTTTCCAGTCAGGCTCGATGTTTACGCTTGCAACGGGACTCATTGCGGCAGGGTCCTGAATGTAAACCATGCCTGCGTGGTGGTAGGGATGGTTGCCGATTCCGTCATAGTTAAAATAATATGCACCTTCGGCATAGCTGATTTTTTCGCCGCCGAAAGGATTGATTTTTTCAAATTCACTTTCAGATATTTTCTTTGTGTTGATTCTGAAAGAACGAACCGGTGACTCATCAAAGGAACAAATAAATTCTTCGTATCCGTCCCCTAAAAGCTCTTTCATTCTTGATGTAAATTCATTTGGGAGCATAGCGTTCTCCTTATAAATTAGCTTCGATGTTAAACATACAGATTGCAAGAGCGGCAATGCTTGCCGTTTCCGTTCGCAGGATTCTTTTTCCGAGTGAAACGATTTCTCCTCCTGCCGATTTTGCTTTTTCGATTTCGCTTTCTTCGTAACCGCCTTCAGGGCCGATGAAAATCCCGATGGTCATTCCTTTTCTGACCTGCGAAAGCTTATCTCTGAGCGCAGCCATACTGTCGGCACATTCATATGGAACGAGAAGCAGGTCAAATTCTTTTGCAATTTTCAGCGCTTCGGCATAGGGGAGAGGCTCGTGTATTTCCGGAATAACGGTCCGTCCCGACTGCTTTGCCGCGCTTTCGCTGATCGCCTGCCAGCGCGAGGTTTTGCTTTTTTTCTTTTTATCGTCAAGCCGAACGACGCAACGGCTCATCTCAACGGGATAAATCTCATTGACGCCAAGTTCAACACCCTTCTGGATAATCAGCTCCATTTTATCGGCTTTTGGGAGACCTTGAAAAAGCACAAGCTTCACGGGAAGCTCGTTGCTCATAAGCTGACCGTCTTCGATTGCGGCTACGATTCTGTCGTCATAAATCTCACTTATGGTGCAGCAGTAGCTTGCTCCGTTACCATCGTTTGCGATGAATTTTTCGCCGATTTTCATTCGCAAAACATTTTTTATGTGGTTAACATCTCCACCGGTTACCGTTATATTTTCTTCATTAATATTTTCGGGAGAAACAAAAAAATGAAACATAGAATAATCTCCTTTTTCTTCTTGTTTTAGAGTATAACATTACAAAAAGTATTTTTCAATGATATGCTTGTCGAAACTTGCGAAAAGTTGGGTTTAAATAAAAGTTGACTAATTTTGGAAAAGGGAATATAATAAATACACTAACCTTAGGAGGGTATAAAATGAAAAAAAGAATTATTGCAATTCTCCTTTCTCTTGTTACGCTATTTTCAATAGCAGTAACTCCCGTTGGTGCAGCAACAGCTCAGGAGAACAGCAAAAAAGTTGATATCGTTGATGTTTGGCAAAACGGTTATGCTATGCCTGACATAGGGGATATTCTCGAAGCCTTATTCGAAGTTAACAAAATTATGTATGAAGCAACAGGGTTGCCGATTTTTTCGAATGAGGTTATCGTTGTAACTGTTGATTCTACTCTTCAGGGCGTCGTTGATGCAATGCTTGAGGAAACAGGCGTTGATTTCAGTAAGATTTATAAAAATCTTCCTCAGTCAAATCAGCTTGCAGAGATTGTTACATCAACTCTTCAGCTTGATATTCCGGCAACTCAGGAGATGCTGACTGACCTTTCGAGAGATTATTTTGCTCAGGGCAATATAGTTATGGGTGCAGTTATCCGTATTGTCGAGCTGTGGATGGGTATTGTTGATTCCGTCGAGCTTACAACAAAGCCTTACCCCGAAGAGCCGGGCTGTGAAGAAATTGGCTTTATCGTGACTTATCGAGATGGCAGAACAGAGAGCGTTTATTCCGGTATCCTTTATAACACTGTTTCAAATGAGTTTGTAGGTAAAAACGGCGAGCCGGCACTTTTGGGTTATTCACTTGATCTTAACCAGAATTATGTATATACAGGAATTAATGTATGGCAGAGAAGCATGGGATTTAATATCTTCTATGATATTTTCTGCTATCTTACACCGTTCTTCTTCCACTATACAACTCAGCGAATCAAATTCGTTTATGAGGGACAGGACTGGATGTTCCAAATTTGGAAGGGTCGTTATGCAATTGCAAACGGCGGCGAGCTTGGTATCTACACACGAGACGAGAGCAAGAACGGCTCATTCTATGACTGCGCATCGGATGAGGATATGCTCGTTATGTCAATCGCTGTTTACCACGGGGATGAGCTTCTCTTTGAGCGTGAGCCGATGCTTCATTGGTGGGTAACAGGCTTTGCAATAAGCGATACGGCATACCTTCCCTGGACTCTTACCGTTGTTGCAACGATCGAAATGAAGGATGAAGAAATGCTCAGTGTTGTCAAGGAGGCTCTTGATAAGAAAAAGGGCATCATCGATTATGAGGTTGAAGGCTTGGAAGTTACACTTACATGGTAAAACAAAACTGCTATCGGACTATAATGCCGATAGCAGTTTTTTCTTATGAAAAGTTATTTCATATTCTTTTCGTAAGACTCGATCATCTTCTTAACCATCTGACCGCCGACAGAACCTGCCTGCTTAGATGTGAGGTCACCGTTGTAACCGTTCTTAAGGTTAACGCCTACTTCAGCAGCAGCCTCCATCTTGAAACGGTTGAGAGCGTCCTTAGCTTCGGGAACTACATTCTTGTTGCTTGACATAACTTTTCACTCCTTTTTCAAAAACTTTTTGCGTTTGCATTAGTTATTGTTTTCATTATGATTGAAAATACAACTGAAAAAATTTGTTAAAAGTTTTATGATGAATTGAACAATTGCATTTATTACTGTTGTGATTACCTTTCACGCTTATGTTTTTTCAGCCTGCTGTAAGAAACCTTTTTAAGCTACTGTTTGCAAAAGGTATCAAAGCTGTCAGTCAGAGCAATCAACAGTGAATCTCTAATTTTTGTATTGATATTTTAATTGTCTAAAATACTGATTAATGGTGGATATATCGGAAAAAAATTCGTATTTTACTTGAAAAATAATATCGGAGTGATATAATGAAAAATCATAGCAACATAAGAAGGTGAACTTATGATTTCTGATCTTATCGGAGCGGCTGTTTCTGCGGCGGTTGGGGTAGGAGTGGCGTTTGTTAACTACCTGCTGTCGAAAACCGTTCTGGTAAAAAATCCCCAAAAGTATTCGGCTGTGACGGTTTTAAGGCAGTTGATACAGATAGGATTTCTTGTTGTTGTATACTTTATCGGTCAAAAAACCAAATACGATCCGATGTATCTTTTGATCGGTGCAGCTTTGGGAACGACCTTACCGATGCTTGTTTTTACAAAGAAACTTCTCAGGTATAATGAGAATCTTCGTCAGGCAGAAAAGAGAAAGGAGGAAGACCCTGATGGGTGAAAAATCTAAGGTGCTTTTCAGCATTTTCGGTATTCTTGATGTTACCGGCGAGGTTGTAACGATGTGGATTATACTTGCTGTTCTTGCAATTCTTTCTCTCATCGTAAAGAAAAGTCTGAAGGAACGACCCGGTAAATTTCAGAATGTCATTGAAACTGGTGTTGAGTATCTTGACAATTTCTTTTCAGATACTCTCGGAAAGAAAAAAGCCAGAAAATACTTTACTTTTTTAGCTTCACTTTTTATTTTTATCATTTTCTCAAACTATTCGGGACTTATTCCGGGAGTTGGTCTTACGGAGTATGTCAAGGCTCCGACGGCGAGCTTGTCCGTAACCTTGGGGCTTGGTATTCTTACTTTTGCATTCCTGCAGATATCCGGAATACGACACAGCGTCAAGCACTATTTCAAGCGTTTTGTATCACCGATGTTCTTTATGCTTCCTCTGATGCTCCTTGATGAAATAATCAAGCCCGCCTCTCTGGCGTTGAGACTTTACGGTAACATTTTCGGTGAAGAAACGGTAACCGAAGAGCTTTATCACATTCTTCCGATAGGTGCGCCTGTTGTAATGATGGCACTTTCAATTCTGTTTTGTGCCTTGCAGGCAATAGTA
>JAGAVE010000007.1 GCA_017942105.1 Clostridia bacterium
AGGAAAAATATGACTTAAAATCTATTCA
Organism: Clostridia bacterium; assembly: GCA_017942105.1. Taxonomy (GTDB): domain Bacteria; phylum Bacillota; class Clostridia; order Oscillospirales; family Acutalibacteraceae; genus CAG-488. The sequence goes on from JAGAVE010000007.1 coordinate 29, forward strand.
AAATCAAAGAAAGAGGGATAAAAATGAACTGTCCGAAATGCGGAAATGAATTAAAACCTAATATGAAATTCTGCGCAAAATGCGGAACACCCGTTCAACAATCCGCGGTGTCCATTGAACAGCCCGCGGCACCTGCACAGCCGAAGCCTGTTGCTCCTGCTCCGTCAAAGGAGACGGCACAGCCTGCACCAAAGACTGAACCACAAAAGCCTGCAAAGCAGAAAAAAGCAAAGAAAAAGAGTGGAAAGAAGAATATTGCCCTGAGAATAATTACAATAATTCTTGTTCTTGCCGTACTCGCTACGGGTGGAATTTTCATTACGGACGCAATACTCTTTAAAACAGAGTCAGAAAAAGAAGGCTACATAACCGATTTTCCGGTTCTTAAGCAGGACACGGAATTTCTCGTATACGATGCGGAAAAATTCCCGTATGAAAACTATAACATCAAGGTGGACAGATTCAAAACGGGCAAGGTTTTTAAAAGCTCAACCTTCAGCGGTTTTGAAAATGTTATAAACGAGAAATCTGACAATCCGATTTACAACCTTCATCTTGATGACGGTAAATATCAGATTACGATTGAAAACATAATTTCCGAAAGAACCCAGGCACCGTCAACAACAACAACAGCTCCGACGACGCCGACAACACCTACAACGCCGTCAAATACTCAGACAACGACAACAACGGCAAAAACCGAAGAACCCGTTGTAATTACGATTATCGTAATCGTTGATAATGATGATAAGGATGCTGTTGATAAGGTAACAATCAACTCGAAGAAAGATGATGAACCTATCAAGGATTGGGAATCATACAAAAACGACAGTGAAGATGTTACCAACAGTTCATCACAGAAAAATCCGGATTTCATCATGGCAACGGATGCAGATTTTGAAGAACTTAGTAAATTAATAATTGCAACTGAATTGACGAGGTATGAGTTTCTAGAGTTTGATAGTGCAACTGCTTCAGCAAAATGGGTTGTAGAAAACACCATTTTTAGTTATTGGTTAAATGGGTATACATTTTTCTACGGTCGACCGGATTTTTCACAAAAGATGGAAGGACCGTTAGCCGATGAATATAACAGCGATTGGTATAACTATTGCAAAGTACCGGAAGAAAATGTTAAGTGGATTTGCGAAAATATATATAACATTAAATATGAGTCTTTAAAGGAAGGTGAGTTGTTAGAAACTACAGTTCCTTGCTGCTTATACAATGGATATTATTATTGTGGTTCTCCTAACTTTGGCGATGGCGGTTGGGAAGAACACGAGTTGGTTGACTACAAAGTTGTTGAAGGCAAATACGAAGTTGTTTGGAATAGATATGCATGCTCTGATTATTTAGGCAGGCGATTAGAAGGAGCCTTTAAAGTAACCGCCGAAATCAAAATAATCGACGGCAAGAGATACTGGTCGATCTACAAGATTGAAGAATATGATCCTGAATCAGCAACACCATCAACACAAACACCGTCAAATAACACCTCAACAGGAATCGGTAATGTTAAAGTCGGCGACTATGTAAAATTCGGCAAGTACGAGCAGGATAACAATACCTCAAACGGTGCAGAGGATATCGAATGGCTCGTTCTTGATGTCAAGGACGGCAAGGCGCTTGTTATAAGTAAGTATGCACTTGATGCGAAACCGTATAATGAGGAATATGTTGATGTAACATGGGAAACATGCACGCTTCGCAAATGGTTGAACAATGATTTTATAAACACAGCCTTTACAAACGCAGAAAAAGCAAAGATACCCACGGTAACAGTAACGGCAGAAAAGAATCAGTATTATGGCACAGATCCTGGCAATGTAACGAAGGATAAGGTTTTTTTGCTTAGTGCAAATGAAGCAACCAAGTATTTCTCTTCTGATACAGCAAGAGAGTGTGAACCAACAGATTTTGCAGTTGCAAATAGTGTAAGCACTGATAACGACAATGGATATGATTGTTGCTGGTGGTGGTTGCGGTCACCAGGCTATGATCAGAGTGGTGCCGCTGGTGTCACTTCTTCTGGTGGCGTTTTTGACGCCACTGGTAACGATGTCAATTTCTATGAAAGTGGTGTCCGCCCTGCGATGTGGATAAACATTGGCTAAAATATAAATTTAATCTGAAAAACACCAAACCCCTGCAGCAAGTGCATAACTTGTTGCAGGGGCGTTGCTTTTATAAAACTATTATTCCGTTCGTCTTTTCTCTGCCGCAGGGGAGGATTGCAGGGGAGGAAAGCGAAAAAACATCTGTGCACATATCTTCAAGTGAGAAAACATGTCTGCCGTAATCGTCAAGCTCATCAAAACCGGAGGCTTTGGTGACAATCGGCAGTTTTGCCTTTTCCTTTGCCTCTTTGAGGATTTCCTTTCCTTTGTCATTCATTGCAAGAACATGGATGTAGGGTGGATTTCTCTTGTAGTCGTCAGCGACAAATCCCATAAACGCGTGAAGGACGATTCTTCTTATCCTCGCGTGTGAATATCTCTTGGTCTTGGCGAGTGTGTAAAGCTCGTCGAGTGTTCTTGCTTTGAGTGCAGCATCGTGGATTCTGTATTCAATACCTTCGCTGATGTCAGGCGAAAGCCCGATGTCCTCAGCAGAAAGCTGACGCATACGGCAAAGGATGCTTAATTCAAG
>JAGAVE010000008.1 GCA_017942105.1 Clostridia bacterium
GTGGTTTTCGAATTATTTTAACGGGAACATAATATGTTCCCCTACGGAGTCGATCGAATCGTGGTTCGTAGGGTTCGACGCTCTGCGACGAACCGTTAATTCTGCGCTATTTTACGGCGTGTCGCAAGCGTCACGCCCTACGAGACGATTTAAGACAGGCATTAAAAATCTGCGTCGCAAACCCTCAACTATTCAATATTATCTCTTATCTATTATCTGCAAAGTCATTGCCTTTGCCCTACAAACCCGAATTTATCGAGTTGTTTGTTCTGCTGTGTAAAACTGAATAATAGAAAAAGCTGGCTCGTTTTGAGTCAGCTTTAATTTATATCAGATTTACCTTATCTCATTTCGTCAGCCAATGCTTCGTAAACATCATTAACATGGTCAGGGTCTTCGCCAAAAGCGTCAGCGGCCTCATATACATCTTTGTCGTATTGTTCACCGCGTCCGTATCTACCGTTACTGTTCGATGATCCGCCGCTGTCCATAAGTATGATGACTGCGAACAGAATAACAATACCGGTTATCAACAGGACGCCCCAGTATGATTTGAGCCTTTCGGTGAAAGTGAGTTTCTTTGTTACCTTTTTGCCGTTTTCGGTAACCTCTTCTTCACCGCAGGATTTACTGAATAGAACATATATTGTTGCGGCAATAGCTGCGATAACAATGAGAATTCCTATCAAGACAATAATAGGAATTCCAATTGCAGCAGCAACAGAACCCAGAAAACCTAATAATATTACAATTGCGAAAATATATTTCATAAATAACACCTTAACCTTCTCTGTTATCTCCGTCAGGGTCACAGGAACTGCAATGAGGACTTGTCGAGTCAGCTTTTTATTTACCAAGCTTTTTTCTTCACAGTGTTATCGGAACTGTCATAATAATGATCATCGCCCCAATCATAACTTGCCATTGCATCATCATATTCTGAATCAGCAGAAGAGCTTGAAGAAATATCTAACACACCTACAATAGTTGCGATAATAATTATTACCAAAACTATAGGAATCAATATAAACAACGATTTTGAAACGGTTTTCTTTATTTTTGTTTTTTTAGTATCATCATTTTTATCAGGCTTAAGCTTAAAAGCAACAAGTAAGATTATACCCAATGCAAGAATTATGCCTAAAACTCCCCAAAAACCTATTCCTATGGCGTTCCCGATCATACCAATAACGACTAAAACAATTAAAATTATCCACGGCATTACACAACCCTCCTCCTTAAAAATTCAATATTTACAATATACTTAAAATATTGAACATAATAATTATAGTCAATATTTTGAGTATTGTCAAGAGTTTGAGTATGATAAAATCAAATTGGTGATAGATATGATAAGCTACGAGCCGTTTTATGAAACACTTTTCAAAAAGGGAATCACAGAGTATTATTTGATCTATAAAGAGGGCTTTTCAGCCAATACCATTCATCGGATAAAACACGGAGAAGCAATCAGCACAAAAACGCTGGATGCTCTTTGTTACACGCTTAATTGCGAAGTCAGTGAGATAATTAAACACATAAAAGAATAAACAGCATTGAGTTTTGCTCAATGCTGTTCGCTTTTGTATCATATTTATTATTGGAACATAAGAAGCAGGAAGCCTGCGGCAACTGCCGAGCCGATAACACCCGCAACATTCGGTCCCATAGCGTGCATGAGAAGGAAGTTAGTTGGGTTGTATTTGCGTCCTTCGTTCTGTGCAACGCGAGCAGCCATAGGAACGGCTGAAACTCCTGCGGCACCGATAAGGGGATTAATCTTACCCTTTGTTACGATGTAAAGAATTTTGCCGAGAAGAACGCCGCCGACTGTTGAGAAGATGAAAGCCGTAAGACCGAGAGCAACGATTCCGAGCGTCTGGGGCTTAAGGAAACTTTCACCGTTTGCTGTTGCACCAACAGTAACACCGAGAAGGATAACAACGATGTTGTTCATCGCGTTCTGAGCTGTATCTGAAAGTCGGTCAACAACACCGCATTCGCGGAAGAGGTTGCCGAGCATAAGCATACCCAGAAGAGGAACAACGGACGGAAGAATCAATGCAATAAGAACAAGAACGATAACGGGGAAAACGATCTTCTCAGTCTTTGAAACCTTGCGAAGCTGAGTCATCTTGACCTCTCGCTCTTTCTTGGTTGTGAGAGCCTTCATAATAGGCGGCTGAATGAGAGGAATGAGCGCCATATATGAATATGCGGCAAGGGCAATCGGAGCAAGAAGATGAGAAGCAAGCTTACCTGTCAACCAGATAGCCGTCGGACCATCTGCGCCGCCGATGATTGAAATTGCGGCGGCTTCCTGAGGAGTAAAGCCGAGAAGAATTGCAATGATAAATGCAATGTAAATTCCCAACTGTGCGGCCGCGCCGAGCAAAAGGCTTACGGGATTTGAAAGAAGAGGACCAAAGTCGGTCATAGCGCCAACGCCAAGGAAAATCAAACAGGGGAAAATACTAGATTTAACACCTGCATAAAGAATTCTCAGTACGCCTGAGTCATACCAGTGACCTCCGCCTGCCAGTGAACCGTCACCGCCGAAAACTTGGGAAAGAGTCAGGTCGTCCATAATGCCTGAGCCGGGAAGATTTGCAAGCAGGATACCGAAAGCAATCGGTACAAGGAGCAACGGCTCAAATTTTTTAGCAATAGCAAGGAAAAGGAAAACAAACGCAACACCAATCATAACCATATTCTGCCAGGTAAGAAGGGTGAAACCGGATGATTCCCAAAGTCCTTTCAAGAGGCTTGTAATCAATTCCATAGTTTAACCTCCTGTTTAAATAATTACGAGAACCTGATCGGTATCAACAGTTGAGCCTTTTGTGACGAGAATCTGCTTAACGATTCCGTCCGAAGGAGCAACGATGTCATTTTCCATCTTCATAGCTTCAAGAACAAGAAGGATTTCACCTGCACGAACAGTCTGTCCGTTTGTAACATTGATATTAAGAATAGTGCCGGGCATGGGTGATGTTACTGTTGTTCCTTCTGCCGATGCTACAGGGCTTGCGGCAGGAGCCGGAGCAGAATCAACGGGAGCTGCAACAGGCGCAGGAGCTGCAGATGTATATTCTGTTACTGCTTTAAGAGCAACGGAACATTCATCAACCTCAATTTCATATTTTTTATTGTTTAATATAACTTCGTATTTCATAGTTATTCTACCTCCTCAACAAATTTAATGGATCTGAAAGCAAGCTTATTAAGCGGAATTTCTGTCTTATAGCTGACGAGAGCCATCAGTATTGCCGCTGTTGCTTCATCAACGCCGACCAGCTCAAGCTCACCCTGAGACTCGTTATCAGGAAGAGTAACAGCCGTCTTTTTCGGCGTGGGACTGTCGTTAACGGCAGTGATGATTGTTGAAGGTTTAGAAGATTTCTTTTTCTCGATGAGAGAAAAGATAAAAGCAATGAGCTTAATGAAAAGTGCGATTACAGCGAGAATTGAAACAACGGTAAGAAAACCGACCAAAGCAATCAGAAGGGCCTTGGGAATGTTCATTGCGTCATTACTGCCGTAAATATCAGTGAAAATGCCGAGGAAATGCGGAGCAATTTTCATAAATTAGCCTCCTTTGAGGGATTATTGTCAATCTAAAAAACAGCCTGTTTCAATTATTTTTCTTCTCTATTCTTATTTTCTTTCTTTTCAGGGATGTTGTTAAGAGCATTAACAACAAGAACGATGAGGCTTGTTACAACGAAGATACCAAGCATTCCTTTGCCCATATAGGGAAGGGAATTAAGAAGTGCATTAATGTCAAACATAATAAATACCTCCCTGATTACCTGAAAAATGTGAGTATAAGACCACCGGCGATAACAGAAGCAATCTGTCCAGAAACATTAACGCCGATTGAGTGCATAAGAAGGAAGTTCTGATTGTCTTCTTCAAGACCCATCTTGTGAACAACTCGTGCTGACATCGGGAATGCAGAGATACCTGCGGCGCCGATCATCGGATTGATCTTCTTCTTTGAGAAGAGATTCATGATCTTTGCAAGCATAACACCTGCGAAAGTATCAAAGATGAATGCGAAGAGACCGAGACCGATGATGAGAAGGGTATCGATCTTAAGGAATTCATCTGCACGCATACGAGCGGCAATTGTAATTCCAAGGAAGGTTGTTACAAGGTTTGCAAGAACCTTCTGTGCTGTCTCTGAAAGTGAATTAAGAACGCCGCATTCACGGATAAGATTACCGAACATAAGGAAACCGATAAGAGCAACAGCATCGGGAGCAACAAGACCTACAATAACAGTTACAACGATCGGGAAAAGAATCTTTGTAAGCTTTGAAGGAGCCTTGCCTGCAGTGTTATCCATACGGATAAGGCGTTCCTTCTTAGTAGTGCAGAGCTTGATGATTGGAGGCTGAACCAACGGAACAAGAGCCATATATGAATAAGCGGCAACCATAATCGCGCCAACATATTTTGAGCCGAGCTCCATTGAAACTGCGATAGCTGTCGGGCCGTCAGCGGCGCCGATGATGCCGATTGAAGCAGCATCTTTGATATCAAATCCGAAGAAGGATGCAAGGCAGAGAGTGAAGAAAATACCAAACTGAGCCGCCGCACCGAAAAGCATAAGCTTTGGATTTGTCAGAAGGGGAGTAAAGTCAATCATCGCGCCGATACCGATGAAAAGAATAAGAGGCATCAATTCGCCGAATTCGTTATCGATACCGATTCTGAACATAACATCGATGATGTGCTTAGCTCCTGAGTTAGGAAGGTTAATAAGTATTGCGCCGAATCCCATCGGAAGAAGAAGTGACGGTTCCATTTCCTTTTTGATAGCGAGGAAAATAAGAAGCGCACCGATAATCCACATTACAACCTGAGGGAATGTAACGGAAGCAAAGTTTTCAATTAAAACGCCCATTCAATAAACACCTCCGCCTCAGATAACAAGAAGAACATCATCAGTGTTAACAGTTGCGCCCTTTGTTGTAAGAATCTGCTTAACTGTACCGTCGCAGGGAGCAGTGATGTCATTTTCCATCTTCATAGCTTCGAGGATGATGAGAACATCACCTGCTTTGATTGCCTGACCGACTGTTACATTGATATTGACGATTGAACCGGGCATCGGAGCAGGGATAGTGGTACCTTCTGCTGAAACTGCCTGAGCAACGGGTGCAGCAGGAGCCGCCGGGGCTGCGGGAGCTGAAGGAGGGGCAACGGGAGCAGGTGCATAAACTGCATCTGAAATGTTTGTTACAACTGCATCTGTTTCGTTTACTTCAACTTCGTAATTTTTTCCGTTTAATGTAACTACATATTTCATTTTATTTTTCCTCCATCAGAGCGATTGATTTAAACTGAAGTCTGTTAAGCGGAATTCCGCTCTTGTCTGAAACGATAGCCATAATAACTGCGGCAGTCTTTTCGTCTGTTCCGACAAGCTCAAGGTCTCCGGAAGATGCCGCAGGACCTGCAGGAATTGCGGATGGGATTGCAGGTGTTTTAGATGCGACGGGAGTTTTTGCGGGCTCTTCAACCTTTTTCTTTGAATTGATTACCTTTGCGATGTAAACATATATAATAAAGAGGATTGCAAAAGTAGCAACAACAATTGCCGGAATCGGAGGAGCAGATATAGTAGCCCATATTGCTGAAAAGTCCATCAAGCTTCCTCCTTAACCTCTCTGATTGAATATTTGAAAGTGTTTCTTTCCAATTCGTCACGCTTTTCAAAGAAAGCTTCTGCCTGCATCGGGAAAGCGATATATGAAAGAACATCTTCATCGCTCTTTGCCTTGCTTCCAAGCTCAGCCTTTGTAGCTTCAAAAGCGGGAGCAAGTGTATCTGCAAATCTGCCTTCGATTGGCTTCTCATCGCCGAGAACCTGCTTGAGAAGGTCGGGATTGACCGGAGCAGGAGCCTTGCCGTATTCGCCTTTGAGGTAACTCTTAACATCCTTGGAAACATTCTTGTATTTGCCGAAAAGAACATTCTGTGTTGCCTGAACGCCAACCATCTGGCTCATCGGAGTAACGAGCGGGGGATAACCCATATCCTCGCGGACTCTCGGAACCTCCTGAAGAACTTCTTCAAACTTGTCCATCTTGTTCTGAGCAGTAAGCTGAGCAACAAGGTTTGAAAGCATACCGCCGGGAACCTGATAACCGAGAGCATCTGTATCTGTTGCAAGAACAACGGGGTTGAGAAGACCTGACTCAAGAGCCTTTGCGCGAACGGGCTTGAAGAAGTCGTTGATGTTCTTAAGAACATCTGTGTCGAGCCCTGTTTCGTAGCCCTGCTGAGTAAGAACATAATTCATCGTCTCAGTTGCGAACTGTGAAGTACCGCCTGACATACAAGAGATGGATGTATCGATAACATCAACGCCTGCCTCTGCCGCCTTAAGAAGAGTCATTGCGGCAAGACCTGTTGTTGAGTGAGTGTGAAGAATTATCGGGAGTTTTGTGTTCTCCTTGAGAGCCTTAACAAGGTCATAAGCCTCCTTCGGGCTCATAATACCTGCCATATCCTTGATACAGATTGAGTGAACACCCATATTTTCCATATCTTTAGCAAGCTTGATGTATGCTTCAATGTTATGAACAGGGCTTAATGTAAAGCAGATTGTACCCGATGCGTGAGCGCCTGATTTGATTGTCTGATCAACAGCAACTTCAATATTGCGCACATCGTTGAGAGCGTCGAAGATTCTGATGATGTCAATTCCGTTTTCAACGCTTTTTGCAACGAACTTTCTGACAACATCATCGGGATAGTGCTTATATCCGAGAAGGTTCTGACCTCTGAGAAGCATCTGAAGCTTTGTGTTCGGGCAAGCCTTGCGGATTTTGCGAAGTCTCTCCCAAGGATCTTCGTTGAGGTAGCGAAGGCATGAATCGAAAGTAGCTCCGCCCCAACATTCAAGTGAGTAGTAGCCTGCCTTATCAAGCTCAGAGAGAACAGGCTCGAAAGTGTCAAAGCCCATTCTTGTAGCGATGAGTGACTGCTGAGCGTCACGGAGTACGGTTTCGGTAAATTTGATTTTTTTCATATAGACCGCCTTTCTTTACAAGTCGAATATTTATACTAATTAAAATGTGATTTTTTCCTGAATATATTCACAAAGCTTATCAATTGCAATGCGCTCCTGAGACATAGTGTCACGGTCGCGGATTGTTACGCAACCATCTTCAACAGAATCAAAGTCATATGTGATGCAGAACGGCGTACCGATCTCATCCTGACGGCGGTAACGCTTACCGATTGAGCCTGCGTCGTCAAATTCAACCATAAATCTCTTTGAAAGCATTGTGTAAACTTCCTCAGCCTGCTCGTTGAGCTTCTTTGAAAGGGGAAGCACGGCAGCCTTGATGGGAGCAAGAGCGGGATGGAAACGAAGAACAACTCTTGTGTCGCCCTTCTCTTCGTCAACAACCTCTTCGTCGTATGCGTCGCAGAGGAAAGCAAGAGTAACGCGGTCTGCACCGAGTGAAGGCTCGATAACATAGGGGAGGTACTTCTCGTTTGTTGTCTGGTCGAAATATTCAAGGCTCTTGCCTGATGTGTTCTGATGCTGAGTAAGGTCAAAGTCCGTTCTTGAAGCTACGCCCCAAAGCTCGCCCCAACCGAAGGGAAAGAGAAATTCAAAGTCAGTTGTTGCGTTTGAATAATGGGAAAGTTCCTCCTGCTCGTGGTCACGAAGGCGAAGGTTTTCTTCCTTGATGCCGAGGGAAAGAAGCCACTTGTGGCAGTAATCTTTCCAATAAGCAAACCAATCAAGCTCGGTTCCGGGCTTGCAGAAGAATTCAAGCTCCATCTGTTCAAATTCGCGTGTACGGAAAATGAAGTTACCGGGAGTGATTTCGTTACGGAATGATTTACCTATCTGGCAAACGCCGAAGGGAACCTTGCGGCGAGTTGTACGCTGAACATTCTGGAAGTTAACGAAGATACCCTGAGCCGTTTCGGGGCGGAGATAAATTTCGTTCTTAGCATCTTCAGTAACACCCTGGAAGGTCTTAAACATAAGGTTAAACTTACGGATGTCTGTGAAGTTAGCTGAGCCGCAATCAGGGCAAACGATGCCGTTATCCGTGATGTACTTGCTCATTTCTTCAAAGCTCCAGCCTGCAGGATTAACGCCTGTATCTTCAATGAGCTTGTCTGCTCTGTGGCGTGTTTTACAGTCCTTACAGTCCATAAGAGGGTCTGAGAAACCGCCGACATGGCCTGATGCAACCCAAATCTGAGGATTCATAAGGATGGCTGAGTCAAGACCTACATTGTACGGATTTTCCTGAACGAATTTCTGCCACCAAGCTTTTTTGACATTGTTCTTGAACTCAACGCCGAGCGGGCCGAAATCCCAGGAGTTTGAAAGACCGCCGTAGATCTCACTGCCTGAGTAAACAAAGCCTCTGCCTTTGCAAAGGGCAACGATTTTTTCCATTGTTTTTTCTGTGTTGGAAAGCATAAAACCAATTCTCCCTCATTATAAATTAATCTATCGTAAATTATAATAAAATTTACAAAAACTGTCAATAAACAAAGTATATGAATAACCGATTGCAATAAATTAAAAATGTGGTGAATTTGTTATCGTTTTGTCAATTATGAAAGAAAAAGCCACCCTCATAAATGAGAGTGGCAACGATTATTGAAGCAGCAGTAAAATTTCAACGAAGAAAATATATTTATGCTTGTGAAAACTATCCTTGACAGAATCGATAATATCTCCGTTTTCAAAGCAGACAAGAACCAGAAACAGTGCTGTGGAAACAAGGAAAAGCGAGAATGTGCTCCAACCGTAGTTTATGAAATACAGCGGAATGGGAACGATATTCAGTATTAAGCCAATAACAATGCTTGTTTTTGCTTTGATCTCGCTTCTCAGAAGCTTGATTAAAAGATAGAGAATAAGGATAGAAAAGCCGACGGTATTTTTGAATTGCGTGAGCAGATAGTCGATAGATTCCGTTATGCGAAGATCATTTTTAAAAACAGCATTTATGCAGTAAACGAGGCAGGCGGCACTTACGATTATCGAAATAATCACGGTAAAGAACGGGTCTAACTCTTCCTTTTCTTTGGCTTTGTCATTCTTTTTCTTTTTGTTGTTTTTCTTTTTTGGGGAGCTTTTTCTGAATTTGTTTCCCTTGATTTCAAGCTGAAGCTTAACTATTGAAAAGGTCAGCAGAAAAAGGCTGTAGGCGGATGCGAGCCGTATATCAAGGAAACAAATTATAATAGCAACGAGGATTGAATAGGGCAGATTTTTGACACTTGTTGCGGCAAAAACACCTGCAAGAAAAAGAGCGAGAACGGATGCAATCATAAGTTGAATAGTGTTTTCGTGGGTTCTGTTAAAAAACTGAAAAAAGGTTTGATAGCAAACGGCAAAAACAAAAAATGCGAAAGCAGTCCGTTCTTTAATTTTTTCGCCGTTGAGAATTTTGTCTGCAAAGAAGAGGACGGGAAAGAGGCAAACGAAAAAAACAAGGGTAAAGGTTAAAGCGTTACGCACGGACAGTATAACGGCGGCGAATGTAAAGGACAGAATGGCGATTATACGATTTTTTACACTGATGTCTGTCAAAACCTCACCCCCGAAAGAACTATTCTTGCAAGGCAAACTGCCGAAATGGCGAAACCGGATTTATTGTTATCGATTTTTTGCATAATTTCATCGTAGCTTTCGCTGAAGGCTGTGTTTTTTTCTTTGACAAAAAACAGAATAAGCAAAAGAGACGCAAGAAGAAAATGAATCGAAAATCTTTCTGTGTCAGTTGAAAGAAGAAGGTTGATAAACATAAAAGCAACGGTTGAAAAGCAACAGAAGAAAACAAATTTTTCAAGAGGCTTTTTAACTTTTCTGAAAGATTTTGCAATAATCCAAAGAAATGGAATTGCTGAAATGAGATTACAGATGAAGAAAAAGATATTGGTTTTGATAGCAGATAAATCATTTTTTGTGAAAACATCAAAGTTGTATTGGATGTATCCCGTAAAGCCGCTGTAGCTTTCTACATTTGGCATTTCCAAAAAAAATGTTGCGCGCAGATAACCGTCGTTAAAATCTGAGCCGGTAGCATCAAGCTTGCTTCGTGCAAACTCAACCATCTGCTCGGAGGCCATTTTCATCGTACTGTCTCCGAGTATGAGAAAATAAATTGTTGCCGCGCCGACAAAAACAGCGCATACAGCGATGTAAATGAAATTCGAAACATTTGGTTTTTTAACAAATTGGTAGAAAACCGCTATTGCCATAACAGGAAGATAGGTCGTAACAAAAAGCTCATAGATGCACAATGAAACAGCACAAAAAACGGGAACAAGCCAACGCCAACCTTTTTTATCAACAAGCCATAACGAGCCAAGAACGAAACCCATCCAAAAAAGGTCGAGAGTTCCGAGAAAGCGAAGAAAACCTAACATTATGGGAGTTATAACTATAAAAATAGCATAAATTCCGAGAGCCTCGAATTTTGTTTTTTTCAGGTAGTTATTAAGAAACAGACTTATCAGGAAGCAGACAATGAGGTATACTGATACCAGCAGATTGATAATAAACGATGCGCTCATAAGTTTATCGCCGAAAAACAGCGATAAAACAGCACCTACCAAAAGTCTTGAGCAATATCCGCAGTCATAATTGATAACATACAACGGATAATAATAGTTATCTATATAGTGAATGGGCTCCTTACAAAAAAAGAACTCGAATGAAACGAGCATAAGCATACCGAAGGTAAAAAAGAAAAATTTATTTTCTTTTACTCTTTGAATAATCTTCATAATCCACCAACCTGATAATAATCAATTTATTATACTATATCTGTTTAAAAAAGTAAATAAAAAAGGAGCACATCGTTGATGCACTCCTTGAAAATTAAAGAACATAGATTGTGACCGATCTTCTTCCGAAAGCGTTCATTGATGCTCTGTCGGGGAAGTAGAGGTCGCATATCGTTGCGCGGCTACCGGTCCATTTTGTGAATCCGCCCGTATCCTCTGCAGATGCGTAGCCGTAAACATACTTACCGTCGTTTGAAACTATCCACATTTTTGTTCCGTAAGGAATCTGCTTCGGGTTAACGGCGATATATCCGGGACGAACACCCTTGCCGGTTGCGGTTCTGCCGGGACCTGAATAAGCTGAAGCTGTACCAACGAGCTTGTATTTGTATGCAACAGGTGCGTTTCCGTCAAACTGGACCGTTGACGGCGGCTTGAGAGTGGAGATAGTCTTTCTTCCGTTTGGAAGGATATATGTGCTGCCGAAGGAATCAGCACGCTTCTTTGTACCGACGATTTTAACTTCGTCAATCGGCTGAACATCAATAACTGAGCTGACAGCAAGACTGTCATAAAGTTCGCCGTTAATATATCTGTCGTGGTAGGTGATGGTCTGCTTGCCGTTTACACCCTTAACCTCGATTTTTGCCTGGTCAGTATACATTGTGTTGTCTTTTTTTGTTATTGTGTTGAACTTCATATCGACCTTTTCAACTCTGATCTTTGTTTCAACACGGGTGATTCGGATAAACATATCAGGTTCAAGAGCTGAATCGAGAGGAACGGAAATGATATCGTCATCGTCTATTGTGATAACGGCCTTGTCTATAGCGTCGCTGACTTTTCCGCCTGCGAGTCTGACATTGACGGTCTCATTATCTACAACGATTTTAACATCAAATGCGCGGGTAATAACGATTTCAAGATTGTCTGAAAGCATATCTTCGGTGGAAACATTAACAATGTCTCCTTCTTTAAGCGTAAATCCGTTCTGCACAAGGGCAAAGCCTACTGTTCCGTTACCGATGCATTCAATGGGCTCAGCGCCGTCGTCCTTGATTGTAAACTTGTGAGACTTATAAACCCTGATGGTTGAATTTTCGCCGCTGACAAATTCTGAAGTGTCTACGATGTCATTTTCGCCGATTTCAACACCTATCTGGGCGAGAATTTCCTCAGCGTCTGTTCTCATTGTAACAACCTGAGACGATACACCGTCCACTTCAACCGTGATGGTGTCTGAAGTTGCAGCAGCGGCGTAGATTGTAGCAGAGCAGAGGATTGCTATAACTGCAATCATAACGAGCTTTGCTTTTGATCTTAAAAATGAAATGCTTTCATTTGCGATTTTAGCCATAATTAATACTCCTTTATTGTTGCCGAAAGCGGCACAGGCGCAGAAAAATAACGAAAAATTGAAGCTGAAATTGCGCCGACTTTGCCCATTATAGGGAACGGACAAGGCTTTGTCAAATTTTTTGCAAGTCAAAATTTGTGCATTCTGCTTATGTTTTAAGATGAATTTAAGCAGAAAAACCGCTGACGGGAACATAATTTTCTAAAAAAGAAATATGCTTTGTGCAAATTGCAAAAAGTTACAAAAGGTTACAATTCTGATGATTTTTTGTAACCTTTTCCATTATCATACGCAAAAGCCCCTTAATTTATGATAATTTGATTGCAGTATTGTTCAGAATATGGTATAATGTCAAAGTATAATTCTTTTACTGAGGTGGTATTTAGGTGGCCAAAAAAGAAAACATAAGAAACTTTTCTATCATCGCTCATATTGACCACGGCAAGTCGACCCTTGCAGACAGATTGCTTGAGGTAACTGAGTCTGTTGCGGTCAGAGATATGACAGAGCAGCTTCTTGATGATATGGAGCTTGAGAGGGAACGCGGAATAACGATCAAAGCGCATGCCGTAAAGCTCAACTATAAAGCGAAGGACGGCGAAGAGTACGAGCTCAATCTTATTGATACTCCGGGTCATGTTGACTTCAACTATGAGGTTTCCCGTTCGCTTGCTGCTTGCGAAGGTGCTGTGCTGATTGTTGATGCTTCGCAGGGTGTTGAGGCTCAGACGCTTGCGAATACATATCTTGCTCTTGACCACGATCTTGAAATAGTTCCCGTTATTAATAAAATTGATCTTCCGGCGGCTGACCCTGAAAGAGTTGCCGCTGAGGTTGAAGATGTTATCGGGCTTGAGTGTATGGATGCTCCCCGTGTATCGGCAAAAACGGGTGAAAATATTGAGGCTGTTCTTGAAAAGATTGTTTCAGATATTCCTGCACCGCTTGATTCTGATGATTCAAAGCCGCTTCGTGCGCTTGTTTTTGACTCTGTATACGATAATTATAAAGGCGTTATCGTCTATGTGCGTGTCGTTGACGGCAAAATCAAAGCGGGCGACACAATGAGAATGATGGCAACGGGTGCTGAGTTTACCGTTGTTGATGTCGGATATATGAGAGCGACTTCTATGGAATCAGCAAAGGCTCTTACGGCGGGCGAGGTTGGTTATATTACGGCATCAATCAAAACCGTAGGCGATGCAAGAGTCGGCGATACTGTTACAACTGCCGAATATCCTGCGGCAGAGCCGCTTCCCGGCTACCGCAAGGTAAATCCGATGGTTTTCTGCGGTGTTTATCCTGCAGACGGTGCTGATTATGAAAATCTTCGCGAGGCTCTCGAAAAGCTTCAGCTCAACGATGCCGCTCTTTCTTACGAGCCTGAAACATCGGGCGCGCTCGGCTTCGGTTTCAGGTGCGGTTTTCTCGGTCTTCTTCATCTTGAAATTATTCAGGAACGCCTTGAAAGAGAATATGACCTCGACCTTGTAACAACAATCCCGAGTGTTATTTACAAAATCCACCTAACAGACGGAACGGTCATTGATATCGATAACCCTACCAACTATCCCGACCCTGCGTATATTGATTACAGCGAAGAGCCTATTACGAAGGCGCACATATATGCACCAAATGAATATGTCGGTGCGATTATGGATTTGTGTCAGGAGCGCCGAGGTGTCTTCAAGGATATGACCTATGTCACCACGGACAGGGTTGATATAGCTTATGAGCTTCCGCTTAATGAGATTATCTACGATTTCTTCGATGTTCTTAAATCAAGAACGAAGGGTTATGCTTCGTTTGATTATGAAATCAAGGGGTATGAGCGTTCAAATCTTGTTAAGCTCGATGTTCTTCTTAACGGCGATGGTGTCGATGCGCTTTCATTTATAATACATTCCGATAAGGCGTACGCAAGAGCAAGAAAGATTGCCGAAAAGCTTAAGGAGCATATTCCGAGGCAGATGTTTGAAATTCCCGTCCAAATTGCTATCGGCGGAAAGGTTATCGCCCGTGAAACTATCAAGGCGATGAGAAAAGATGTTCTTGCAAAGTGCTACGGCGGCGATATTACAAGAAAGAAGAAGCTTCTTGAAAAGCAAAAGGAAGGTAAAAAGAGAATGCGTCACTTCGGAACGGTTGAGGTTCCGCAGGAGGCATTTATGGCTGTTCTCAAGCTTGACGAATAATTATATTGTTTTCGCAGGACGGTGAGTGTAACAGCTTGCCGTCTTTTTGGTGATGTTATGAAAGATATTGGTTTGTATATTCATATTCCTTTTTGCAAGTCGAAGTGTCCTTACTGCGATTTTTATTCAATGAGGGCTGATAGCGTGGAAATGGATGCCTATACCGTGCAGGTCGTTGCATCTATGGAGGAATGGGCGTCAAGAATAAACAGAAAAGCAGAAACCCTTTATCTGGGAGGGGGTACACCCTCTCTTGTCGGTGGGGATAATATAGCTCGTGTCGTCCGTAAAGCAAAGGAGTTTTTCGGCGTTTACGGTGAGATAACCGTTGAATGTAACCCTTCTGCAACAGAGAAAGGCTTTTTTGAAGCTGTTGCAGAAGCGGGGGTTAACAGAATTTCTTTAGGAATGCAGTCGGCAGTAACGGCAGAAAGGCAAAAGCTCGGCAGGTCGGCTGACCGTGAAAGAATATCAGAGTGCATCAGAGAAGCACGAAAATCGGGGATAAACAACATCACGCTGGATGTTATGCTCGGCGTGCCGTTGCAAACACAGGAAAGTCTGAGAGAAACGGTTGATTTTTGTCTTGAAACGGGAGCGCCGCATATCAGCGCGTATATGCTCAAGCTGGAAGAGGGCACATACTATTATAATAATGCGGAAAAGCTCAGCCTTCCCGATGAGGATGCAACGGCAGATATGTATCTTTTTCTTTCAGAAGAGCTTGAGAAAAACGGCTTCTGCCATTATGAAATATCAAATTTTGCAAAAGAAGGTTATGAGGGTAAGCATAATCTTAAATATTGGAATGCAGAGGAGTATCTCGGCATCGGGCCGTCAGCTCATTCCTTTCTTGACGGAAAAAGATTTTACTATCCTCGTGATATTGAATACTTTTCGGCAGGGAATCCACCGATAGCGGATGGTATCGGCGGAGATGAGGATGAATATGTTATGCTTCGTCTGCGTCTGAAGGAAGGATTGAAGTTTTCGGATTATTCTAATCGCTATAATAAAGCGATTTCAAAGAAAACTGTCGAAAAGGCTGAGTTTTTTGAAAAGCAAGGCTTGATGAAGGTTACTGACAAGTCAATCTCCCTGACAAGAGAGGGGTTCCTCTTGTCAAACACTATAATTTCTGAGCTGATTTAAGTGTAATCTGCATAAAAATTAATTTGATATATTGTTTTTTATTATTCGATGTGTTAAAATGAACGAAACTACCAAGGGAGGTATTTATTATGAGTTTTCCTGTTGCATTGCAACTTTACTCTGTCCGTGACGCTATGGGTGAAGACTTTGCAGGCACAATTAAAAAAGTAAAGGAAATGGGCTATGATGGCGTTGAATTTGCAGGTCTCTTTGGTCAGAAGCCTGCTGATATCAAGGCATTGCTCGCGGAGGTCGGCCTTACTCCTATTTCTGCTCATGTTGCTTATGATGAGCTTGATGCAGACCCCGAAAAGGTGATCGCTGATTACGCAGAAATCGGTTGTAAGTATATTGCAATTCCTTATGCAGTTGAGGAAAGACGCCCCGGTGCGGAGCTTTTTGATGAAACGGTTGAGGGTATCAGAAAATTTGCAGAAATCGGCAAAAAGTACGATATAACATTCCTTTATCATAACCATGATTTCGAATTCAAGAAGGTTGGAGATGTTTACGGTCTCGATCTTCTTTACAGCACCCTTTCAGCAGATGAGCTTCAGACGGAGCTTGATACTTGTTGGGTAAATGTCGGCGGAGAAGACCCCGCAGGCTATGTTGAAAAATATGCAGGCAGAGCTCCTGTTGTTCATCTTAAGGATTTCTATATGAGCGGCAAGGGTAAGCCGGCAAAGCTTTATCAGCTTATCGGCATTGATGACGGAGCTCAGGATGCACAGGAAGAGGAAGCATTCGGATTCCGTCCCTGCGGCTACGGTGTTCAGAATTTCCCTGCAATTCTCGAAGCTTGCAAAAAGGCAGAGACGAGCTGGGTTGTTGTTGAGCAGGATCAGCCGTCATTGGGCAAGACGCCTGTTGAATGTGCTCAGATGAGCATTGATTATATCAAAGAAATTAACAAATAAGGAGTTATTAATATGTCAGATGCAGTATTGAACCAGTTTACACAGACTGTTGAAGAAGAAAAAGTTGACACAGGCAGACGCTTCAAGGTTGGTATCATCGGTACAGGTTGGATCGCTGAGGCTCACCTTGAAAGCTATCTTGAAATGGACGATGTTGATATCGTTGCTATGGCAGATCTTATCCCGGGTAAGGCTGAGAAGTTTGCAAAGAAATACAATAAGGACGGCAGACTTGATAATGTCCGCTTTTATCCGAGCCATAAGGAGCTTCTTGATGCTGAGACGGAGCTTGACGCTGTCAGCGTATGTACGTACAATATGACGCACGCAGAATGTTCAATCTATGCTCTTAAGAAGGGCGTGAATGTTCTTCTCGAAAAGCCGATGTGCGTTACAACAGAAGAAGCAGTTGAAATTATGAAGGCTGAAAAGGAAAGCGGAAAGATTATTTCAATCGGCTTCCAGCCCCGTGGCGACGAGAATATGAAGATGGTAAGAAAGATTGTTCAGTCAGGCGAGCTTGGCGAGATCTATTATATTCAGACGGGCGGCGGCAGAAGACGCGGTGTTCCCAACAGCACATTTATTGAAAAGTCAACTGCAGGTATCGGCGCAATGGGCGATATCGGTTGCTATTCTCTCGATGTTGTTCTCAATGCTATTGATTATCCGAAGCCGCTTACAGTTTCAGGTTATACATCAGCATTTTTCGGTGCAAACCCGAAATACAACAATCCTGCAGATGCGGCTCGTTTCAATGTTGAAGACTTTGCAGCAGCATTTGTTCGTCTTGAGGGCGGAATAATCCTTGATTTCCGTATTTCTTGGGCAATGCATCCCGATACTCCGGGTGATACAATTATCTTCGGTAAGGAAGGTGCATTGAGAATTCCTTCAACAGATTGCTGGAACGGCTCAATGTCAGGCCCGATGACAATCTACCACGATGTAGCAGGCGAGCAGGTTGAAACGGTTGTTCCTCTTATTGAAAACCAGGGTAAGGGTCTCTTCTTTAAGAAGTGCCGTTCATTCCTTGATGCTATTGCAAACGGCGATCCGGCTCCTATCCCGACAAGCCAGATTCTTTACAATCAGGCAATCATCGACCATATTGTTAAGTCAGCAGAGCTTGGCAGAGAGGTTGAGGTTGTTATTCCTGAAATCTAAAAAAATTAAAACCGTTGAGGCTTCGGCTTCAACGGTTTTCTGAATACTGCAAAAGAAAAAGGAGTGGAAAACCACTCCTTTAATTATTTTATTTCTTTGCTTTTTCAGCTTCTTTTTTATCTTCGTCTTCTTCTGTTTTATATTCTGCTCTGAGCTTGTCGAATTCAGGCTTAATTTCTTCAACAGCGGCAAGGTCATATTTCTTGTGACCGAACTTTTCAACGAAAACTTCGTAAGGAACTGTATCAATGTAGCACTGCTTGTACTTAACTTCTACGCCCTTCTTCTTAATGACAATATTGATCGCGATAAGAATAACGAAAGCAGCGATAACACAGTAAGCACCAAAACCGACTGAACCGCTCATAAGACCGGGAAGAGCTTCTTTAATCTCTGAAGAGAAGATGCTGTAGCAAACGATTGAAGCGATTGTTGAAACAATGCCGATGCCTGAAAGGCAAAGATTTCTGATGAATCCCTTGGGTGAGCTTGAAAGGATGCTCAAAACAAGGCTGAGAATTGCACAAAGAGCGGCAATAACGATTGTTACAACAGAAACAACAAGGCAGGTAAATGCTGTACCTAAAAGAGATGAACCTAACAAGCCGAAAAGTCCGTCAAAATCAAGAACCGAAACCTCGTTGTAAATCTCAAGAGCATTGAAATTCAAAGAATCTTCATAGAAGGGGATTTTTATATTTAGACTTGCAAGCGGAAGGAAAAACATTCCGATAACAAGCACAGCGAGAACAAGACGGACGATTGAAAGCTTTGAACCAACAGTAGCATTCTTAACTCTGTCTATTCTTTTCTGAGTTTTAGCGTGCTCAAGTTCAGCGTTGATTGCATCAACCTCAAGTCTGTCTTCAATTTTATAATACAAGAGATTAACTCCGCAATTCGGACAATTTGGTTTGAGGTGAAGAAGACCGATCTTCTTTCCGCATTTAGGACAATTTGCCATAAAGGATTCCTCCCGTTCATTAATAAAGACATTTTAACATATATTTTCTGATAAATCAAGAACCTTTTAACTAAATTGCATATTAAATCCTGAAATTATATAAAACCTCCGTCAATTCCCAGAACCTGTCCCGTTATAAAACCGCTTTCCTCGCTTGCGAAAAATAAAACAGCTTTAGCTATTTCCTCAGGAGTTCCGAGTCTGCCGACGGGGGTCTCCTCTTTAAGTGCCTGAATAGTCTCTTCATCAAAGTCCTTGTTCATTGAAGTGTCTATAACTCCGGGAGCGATGCAGTTTACGGTAATTCCTGAGGGAGCAACCTCGCGGGCGAGAGCCTTTGTTATACCGATAACGGCAGCCTTTGAGGCGGAATAGTGTACCTCGCACGAAGCACCTGCAATACCCCACATTGAGGAAATGTTAATTATCCGCCCTTTTTTATTATGTATCATATCAGGCAAAGCGAGCTGGCAACAGTTGAAAACACTTTTTGTGTTGCAATCAAACATACGGTCGTAATCCTGCTCGGTAATATCCGTAAAAAGCTTTTGCTGAGCAATGCCTGCATTGTTAACCAGGATATTGATTTTTCCGAAAGCCTTTTTTGCTTCGCTGAAAAGAAATTCAGCGTCTTCTCTTTTGGAAACATCAGCCTTGACAGCAATCGCGTTGTGTCCGCCGGCCTTTATTTTTTCGCAAAGCGCGAGTGCTTCTGCCTTGCTGGTATTATAGTTTATAACAACATTATATCCGTAATCAGCAAAAAGCGCAGCAGTTGCTGCGCCGATTCCTTTTGCTGAGCCTGTAATCAATACAGTTTTCATTATTGCAATCCACCCATCATTGAGCCCAATGCACTTTCGTCAAACTTGCTGTAGCCCTTAAGGCTGAAGTATGAGCTGTTAACATTAGTGCTGAGGCTTGATACTTCAATAACCATAGTCTCGCCGTCTAATGTAGTTTCCATTCGAGCCAACTGCTTGCCAAGGAAATAGAATTTTTTAACAGAACCGTCTTTTGCCTTGTACTCTTCGCAGGTGTAAGTTTTTCCACCCTTGTTGACTGTTGTTGTTTTAACATATGTCATATCTTCAGCAATGGGATCTGTGAAGCCGCTTGTGTCCATACCGAGAGCGTCCTCTTCCATATATACCTTCTTGCCGAAAAGCTCCATGAGAGAATATGACTTTCCGTCTTTAACAACGACGCGGATTTCGTCACCCATCATCTGCTTCATCATAGCTGCTTCTTCTTTGCTCATCTCTGTACCGCTGGCTTCCATAATTTCAGCCATTGAAGTGTAAATTGCCATATTGTTTCCGTCAACAACGATAGTCATCGGTACTGAGCTGCCCTCAACGACCGTTGCGCAGACCATAGTATACTTTTTGCCGGTAAAAATAGGCTTTACAACCTCGTTAACAAGGTTGGTGTTTTCAGTTTTTGTACCGCCGTCAAACGGGTCAGGGTTAACGACTGAGGGAAGGGTAGGCTTGATAGTTTCTGTAACAACATTACCTTTTGCATCGGTTACTTTTTCGGTAACTGCATTGCCTTGCGCATCGGTAACAGCGTTGCCGTTTGCGTCAGTAACAGCTTGAGTTTTGTCAACGATGATAGAGTTGTTGAAATCCTGCTCGGCTGTAGTGGTAGTAGTTGTTGTAGTTAAGTCGTTTTTGTTTTCTGCATTTTTGTTGCAGGCTGCGAAAGAGACAAGCAACATCATAACAGAAAGAATAATACATAAACCTTTTTTCATTTTTCTATAACCTCCGATGGTTTAATACATATATAGATTACAATATTTGCCGAATAAAATCAAGTGAAATATTTGTAAACAAATAGTGTATTTAATTTTTGTTGACTTTTACAGATTCAGTATTATACTTTAGTTACCAACAACACACAAGTTTGAAATGCAATATATCACGCACATTCGAGCAGTTTTCTCTTTGCCGCGGTTATTTCAAAGATTTTTAACTTATGGGAGATACATTTCAGAACCTTATGGTTTGTTGGTAATTAAAGTATAATTTTTTCGAGGTGATTTAAATGCAGGATGTCTTTTGCCCTATAAAATTAACGGGTGTTGCGGCTTCTCTTTGCGATGCCGTAAACCTTGAAAAGCCTGAAAATGCAGGTGAAAAAATTGAAGTTTTGCATAAACTGACGGACGGAAAAGGTATTGACAGAATCTTTATGTATAATCCCGATGCCGTGGCACTCTGGATTTTTGAAAAATATACAGATTTATTTACTCCCGTTATGCTGGATAGCGATATAACTCTTCCTTTACAAACGGTTATGCCGAGCGTAACTCCCGTATGCTTTGCAACAATGTATACCGGTGCTGAACCTGAAATCCACGGTATACAGTCCTATACAAAGCCTGTAGTAAAAACAGACTCCATTTTCGATGTTTTCATCAGAAACGGAAAGAAGCCTTGCATCGTCTCAACGGGAAATGACAGTATGTCAAAAATTTTTCTCGAAAGAGATATGGATTATTTCATCGTTGAAACTCCCGACGAGGCGAATGAAAAAGCTCTTGAGCTGATTGAAAAGGATGAGTATGACCTCATTTGCGTCTATAACGGAAACTATGACGGAAGAATGCACCGCGTAGGGCCGGAAGGAGAAGAGGCAATTGAAGCTCTGAAGCATAATATTAAAGCATATGAAACTTTTGCAAATGCGATAAAAGAAAACTGGACGGCTCATAAAACTCTTCTCGGCTTTGCTCCTGACCACGGTTGCCACGAAATTGACGGCGGAGCAGGAAGCCACGGCTTGATGATGCCGGAGGATATGAATATCGTTCATTTTTATTCAGTTATATGATAGAGAAAGACCGGCGGTTTTCCTGCCGGTCTTTAAAATTAGAATTTGATAACCTCGTTCTTTTCTGCGGATTCAAACATTGCTTCAACAACCCTGATAAGCCTTCTCTGCTGGTCGTGAGTTACTATCGGCTCAGCCTTACCCTCAATTGCATCGCAAAGATTGTTGTAAAGTCTGCTTTCAGCGCTGAAAGAAACTTTTTCAACATAGGGGAGAGGGTATTTTTTAATGGTGTCATCTGTTCTCGGCGCCATAGTCTTTGTAAGACCGACACCGGCCTGAATAGGAACAGCGTCTCTGTTTTCCCAATCTGAAACCATAACGATTTCACCGTTGAGATCCCAGTCGGTTATAACGGCGGTTCCGTTTTCTCCCTGCATATACCAACGCGGCAGGTCGATGAAGTTGCTTGTGCCGACATAAAGATGAACCGTAAGGTTGCCTTCGTAGCGAAGCTCACAGCTAAATCCATCATCAACCTCGTCGTTTGTTATGTTCGTGACCTGATTATAGACCGAAAGAAGCTTCTTGTCATCAAAAAGCATAAGAATCTGGTCAAGAGTATGTATGCCCCAATCGAGAATCATTCCGCCGCCCTGAGCCTTCTTCTGCCTCCAGTCGCCGGGGATGCCTCTTGAACCGCAGACGCGGGATTCAATATTGAAAAGCCTGCCGAGAGTGTTCGCTTCATAAATCTTTTTAATTGTAAGGTAGTCGGGGTCGAAGCGTCTGTTCTGGTGGACAGTAAAGAGCTTGCCTGTTCTCTTGCTTGCGTCAATCATTTCTTCAAGCATTTCGCTTGACATTGTGACTGGTTTTTCGCTCATAACGCTTTTTCCTGCCTCCATTGCCTGAATGGCAATTTCCTTGTGCAGGTCATTCGGAGTTGCAACGACGATGAAATCAATTCTTTCGTCAGCGAGCAATTCTTCGCGGGAAGAGAAAACATAAATACCGTTTTCTCTTGCGAGGTCGCAACGCTCTTCTTTGATATCATAGATACCGACGAGCTCCATTCTTTCGCTCATATCGCGCATCATTTTTTCGGTATGCCATTTACCCATACCGCCGTATCCGATAACGGCTGTGCCTATTTTTCCGTTTATCATGTGTATTTGCCTCTTTTCAATGGGATTGTGCCTTTACTGATGGAATTTATGCCCACCACATCTCTGTTGTAGCCTCTGTTATAAGAACATTTTTTAGCGTGTTAACGGCTTTTGTGAGACCCTCGTTCTGACTCATAAGGCTGTCTTCGTGCTCAATGCTTATTGCATAATCGTAGCCGATAAGGCGAAGGTTGCTGATGATATCCTTCCAGTAAACTTCATCATTTCCGTAGCCGACACTTCTGAAAATCCACGAACGGTTGATTTCATCACTGTACGGCTTAGTATCAAGAACGCCGTTGACGGCGGTGTTGTATTTGTCGATTTTTGTGTCCTTGGCGTGGAAATGGAAAATAGCGTCGCCAAGCTTGCGGATGCAGGCAACAGGATCCATTCCCTGCCAGATAAGATGGCTCGGGTCGAAGTTTGCACCGATTTCAGGGCCGACAGCTTCACGGAGACGGAGAAGGCTGTCGCAGTTATAAACGCAGAAGCCGGGGTGAAGCTCGAGAGCGATTTTGTTAACGCCGTGAGCTTTAGCAAATTCAACGAGATTTTTCCAATAAGGGATAAGAACTTCGTTCCATTGCCATTCTAGAATTTCGCTGTAATCGTCAGGCCACGGGCAGGTTACCCAGTTAGGATATTTTGCACCCTCCCAGTCACCGGGACAGCCTGAGAATGTGTTGATCTGATGAAGACCAAGCTTCTCAGCAAGAAGGATTGTGTTGCGAATGGTTTTATCGTATTCAGCCGCAATTTCCTTGTTGGGATGAACCGGGTTGCCATGGCAGCTGAGTGCACTTATCTGCATATCGTATTTAGCTATAACGGCCTTGAATTCCTCAAACTTTGCTTCGTCAGCGAGCAATTCTTCGGGATTTGCATGAGCATTTCCGGGATAACCGCCGCAACCGATTTCAACCATTTCAATGCCGAGTGATTTAAAATATTTAAGAGCCTCTTCAAGAGGTAAATTCTGAAGCAAGCAGGTAAAAACTCCGAGTTTCATTGCGATAATCTCCTTTTATTATAAGTTTTCTTTGAAATATTTCATACTGCGTGTGATATCCTCGATACCTGTAGGTACGGGATCGTCGTTTTCAAGAACGAGCCACTCTGTGCCAACTTCTTTTGCAGCCTTGAATACGGAAAGAAGGTCGTTGTTGCCTTCGCCGAGAGCTGTAGGTTTGCGGTCGATACCATCTTTGATATGAAGAAGGATGATTTTATCCGTGTTATCCTTTATGTATGAATAGTTATCAGCTCCGCCGCAGAAGCTCCAGTAAGTATCAAGCTCAAGGTATGCTCCGTCTGCAATAACATCCATGCAAAGTCTTCCGTCAAAGTTGAGCTCAAATTCTTCAGTATGGTTATGATAGTAGAATTTTATGCCTTCCTTTTCTCCGACTTTGTTGGCGTAAGAGAAGATATCAACAAGCTCCTGAACCTCTTCGGGTGTACCGTGAGGAGCTCCTCCCGTGCCGACATATTTCATTCCGAGAGTTTTGGCGATTTTGATTGTTTCGTCAATCTTATCAGGCTTAAAGCAATCAACACCCATATGGCAACCGACTGCCGTAAGCCCGAGCTCATCAAGCTTATTTTTGATTACTTCGGGTTCGCAACCGCCGAAGCCTGCAAACTCAACGCCCTCAAAACCGATTTCCTTAACTTTTTCAAGGATTGTAAGGAATTCTTCACCTGTTTTGTAGTCGTCTCTGAGCGAATAAAGCTGAACTGCAAGTTTCATAATATACAACCTCCAAAGGGTAATAATTCTTATATTCAGAATTTTACAACAAAGGTAAAATCTTTTCAACACTTTAATGTAAAAAAGTAAGTTTTTCTTGAAAATTTTTCAATTGCCATTCATAAATAATATACTAAAGTATAACAGAAAGTTCATATCTGCGTAACAAATACGGATTAATATCTAACTGTACTCAATGAGAGAGCCGCAACTCTCGTTAGTACATACCCCTCCTCAATAAACCCCTCAATTATTGGAAAAAGAAGTCGAGAAATCGGCTTCTTTTTCTTTTGGTATGACGGGCATATCAATGCTCTGTGGTGAAAGTCCACCGAGGCGTAGTTGCCGACGAACTCAAAAGCGACTCCCAAGGTTTGTATCGTGAGGTACAGGCGAGAAGAAGGGATAGCGAAATCGTAGCCCTACGAA